>CANHMN010000008.1 GCA_947461645.1 Chitinophagaceae bacterium
ATTTCATGCTTTCAAATCAGCTGTGTCAATACCTGAAGCTTTTGCGGTAATAAATTCAGATGAGTTGAAATACACAGCAGAAAAGGAACTTCAAAAACTTGCCGTTAAATTAATAGGAGAGAAGCCGGTAAAATATGATGTGATGGCAGCTGATGGAGATCCGGCTGAACTTATTTTACGCTACATTCAAAAATACGAAGATCCTTTGGTCGTATGTGGTTTGAAGCTTAAAAGTAAATTACTGATGAGGTTGTTTGGAGATGTTATAACAGGACTACTAACGCATATCCATTTTCCAATGCTGGTAGTACCAGAAGGAACAACCATTTATAATTGGCAAAGATTAGTTTTTGCTACCGATTTTCATTTGGATACCGATATCAGAACGCTATCGCCAATATTGTCTTTTGCCCGATTGAACTCAGCCCAAATATCTGTTTTGAGGATTATGTCAACTGATGCGGCTGTTATTGAAGAAATGAATTACAGGTCTGAGCGAATTACCGATTTTCTGAGTACCTACCATCCTGATTTTGTTTTTTTACGTTCGGATGATGTGTCTGATAGTATTTGCAAATATATCAAGGAGCATAAGACTGATTTGTTGGTTATGATAACAAAGCCTCATTCCTTTTTAGAAAGAGTATTCGACAAAAGCGAGACACGCACTGTGCTGCATGATTTGTTTGTACCCTTGCTGTTACTTCCGGAAATCACAATTCATTTAGGTAATCATTGAGCGAAAAAAGTTCAATTAGATTTATCAAAAAAAAACACCCGAAAATTGGGTGTTTTTTGATATTTAGAAGAAGTATGTATTCTTAATTGTTATTTGCAATAACAACAGATCCGGAAGCAAGAAGCTTGCCATACGCATCGCGTAATAAGATTACATAACTTCCCGCTCCCAGTTTATTTGAGCCGGGGATTTTGAAAAGGTTGTTGCCATGTTTTATGTTCTCGTAAGTATTTTCTAAAACTTTTGAACCTTTTGTATCGAAAACTGCAATATTGACTTTTCTTATTTGATTGCCGTTCAAAACATTGTACATGTAAGCAATGGTAAAATCACCATTACGTGACGGATTAGGGTATACGAAGGAAGATCCGTTTACCGTTAAATTAATTACGTTGGAAGTTGTTGTTCCACACGGCGAAGTGATCAAAACCCTGAATTTGTAATTATTCATCGCCATGGTAACACTTAAGTTGTAGTTTGCTGAATTGCTGTTAGGTAAATCGGTAAAAGTTGAGCCATTGTTGTTGCTTACTTGCCACTGATATTGAGCGCCTATTGCATTAGTAGCTACGCTTAATGTGGCATCTGTTCCATCAGTTGCAACCACATCAACAGGTTGGGAAGTTATGGATGGTCCTTCTCCCGGAGTTATCACAAAAGAAACCATTGTAGTTTGTATGGCAGTTCCGGCGGTACCTGTGATGGTTATGGGATAAGTTCCAGGCGCAATGGTTCCGGCATCATTAAGCGAAATAGTTGTACTGTTTCCTGGTGTTAATGGATTAGCCGTAAACGAAACTGTTGTACCTGCAGGAACACCAGATGCAGAAAGGTTGATTGGAGTAGTAAATGTACCTGATACGTTGGATGCAAGTATTGCTGAAGCAGAAGCAGAGCCGCAGTTTGCTGTAGTAGGTGCAACAGATTCAAAAGAGAAGCTTCCGGATTGTAAAGGTTCGCACCCATTTGAGTTCATTAGTGCAGCTCTTGATCCACCCGTAGAAAACAAGGCCTGCATTCTGGTTGATTGACCTGCTGTAAACATCAACATACAGGCATCATCTGTGTAATCCATAAAGTTCATGAACATGTCGCCGTTAGGGCCATTATTACATGTAACTTGAGGGAAGGTTGGGCATCCGAAATTGGAGGTTTGTTGTGTTGGAGTGTCACCTACAAAATCGTTTCCACAAGTTCCGCTTCCCCAAACATGCAATAGATTCAACCAATGTCCTACCTCATGAGTTGCCGTTCTTCCCAAATCATAAGGACTTGCTGTTCCGGGGTTTAGGGCACTTCCAATAGCAGAATACAAAATTACAACCCCATCGGTAGATGCCGGTCCTCCCGGGAACTGAGCATATCCCAATAGACTGCTACCCAAATTACAAACCCAGATATTGAGGTATTTGGAACTAGGCCAAGCATTGTTTCCACCTGTAGATGCAGACTTAACTTTATCATCGTCAATAAATGAATTTACAGTAGTAGATTTATGAATAATACCTGTAGTTGGTAAGCCGTTGGGATCACGTTGAGCCAGACAAAATTGAATTTTAGTATCAGCATGCACACCCCTGAAAACGTTAGGTACTAAATTGGTATCTGAATTTAGTTTTGCAAAATCTAAGTTCAATTGGTTGAGTTGAGCAATGCACTGAGCATCGCTTATGTTTTGTGCTGCGGTTTTGTATACAACGTGGAAAACAACTGGAATAGTTACAATAGGTACATTGGTATTGTTTGTTCTGTGGTTTTGTACATAGGATGCAGTATGCTCTTCGATAGCTTGCATTCTTGCTGATAAACTTGGGTCAGCAGCTTTTAATGCTTCAAGGTGTTCCATCGTGGAACAGTTTCTTCTAAGGGTTTCTTGTGCAAAAAGGGAGGTGCTGAATGTTAGAAAAACTCCACACAAAAGGAGTATATTTTTTTTCATTTTTTGAATTTTATTGCACACAATTTAGTGAATTTAAGAGCATTAATAAAAATTTATAGTTGAAAGTAAATCTCAGCTTAAAGCCTTTCGTTTAGCTTAAAATACACTTTATAATTTCTTTGCTGAATCTTCCTGCAATGTTTTCTATGAACCATTCAAAATTTGCTGATGATTGACCATCAGCTTTGTCGGAGATAACTCTTATAACTGCAAAAGGGATTGTGAATTCATAACAAACTTGAGCCACCGAAGCACCTTCCATCTCTACGCAGCAAACTGAGGGTAATTTTTCTTTCAATTTCAATTTTGAATCGGAGCTTGCAAAAAAGTGATCTCCACTAGCAATGTCTCCAACGTAAATTTTAGGTGAACTGCTTTGAATTGAAGTTGAGTTGTTGGTGTTTTGATCCAATGGCCATGTTGATAAATCAGATTGATTGATCCTATCATAGATGTATTTGCTGAACACTAGATCACTTTCGAAATGTAATTTTTGAAGCAAGGGAATTTCAAATTCTTGCATCAATGGCCTTGCGTCCATGTCATGCTGAAAAAATCGTTGTCCTATAACGATGTCGCCAATGGTTAGGTTAGGATCGATAGCACCTGCAACACCTGTAAAAATAATTTTAGTTACATTAAACTTCAATATAAGAGTGGTGGTTGTTGCAGCTGCAGCTACTTTCCCCCACCTAGAAAATACAATTACTACTTTATGTTTGTTGATAAACCCAGTATGGTAGATTCTATTTCCAATTTCGACACTGGTAGGAGCGTCCACCAATTCTAATATAAGATCTATCTCTTGGGGCATAGCGCCCATAATGCCAATGATTTCTTCTTTGTTCAAGGAGCTTGTAATTTTAATATTGAAATACTATAAATATTTCTCGTCGATTATTCTGGGTCTTATTATTTTGCCAGGGATGCCGTATGCTACAATATTGTCAGGTAAATTTTTATTGATGTAGGATGCGGCACCAATTACGGAATGCTTGCCAATTTTGATGCCGTGTTTAATGGTAGCGCTTATCCCTATTGCAGAAAAATCACCAATGCTAACGTCTCCACCTGTTGTTGTATTGGGCGCAAGGCTTGAAAAATTACCTATGCTATTGTCGTGATCAATACCGGCTTTTGTATTAAGGATACAAAAATCTCCGATGTTGCTTGAACTATTAATGACAACACCTGCCATTATACAAACCCCCTTACCAATCTTTACATCTCTTGCGATTTGAGCAGAAGGGTGTATTATCGAAGGAAAGGCGATATCGGGAAATAGCGATTCTATTTTTAATTTCACTTTGTGTCTTGTTGAATTGTCACCAATAGCAATAAAAAAGTGGCAATTTGGAAATTCTGCTCTCAGTTGAACAAGTTCATTATCGCTTCCCAAAACAGGGTATCCCATTACGAAAGTTTTGGGTTGAGGGTTGGCATTCACAAATCCTGCAATTGAAAACAATCCTTGTTTTTCAATGATGTCTACAATTACTTTTCCATGTCCCTCCGAACCGATGATGATAATTTTTTCCTTGTTCATTACTATAGTATCCTTTTTAAATCTAAAGTTAATGAAAAGGGCTTAGTTCAATGTTGTTTCTATTATTGTAAGGCTAAAATGGCATAAATTGCACATGGATTTTTATTTCTATCGCCCAAAAAAAAATCTACAAGTTATGAGCAACGATTTCAATCGCAATGAGGATTACAATAAACTCGCGTGGTCGGGTGTAAAGCAAAAGCTCGACCAAATTTATCTTGGTGGTGGGAAAAAAGCCATTCAAAAACAAAAGGAGAGAAATAAGCTTACAGCCAGAGAGCGAATCGAATATCTGGTTGATAAAGACAGCACCTTCATTGAAATTGGTGCTTTTGCAGGATATGAAATGTATGAGGATCAAGGCGGTTGTCCGTCTGGAGGTACTGTTGCAGGAGTTGGTTTTGTTAGTGGGAAACAATGTGTTATTGTGGCCAATGATCAAACGGTAAAAGCCGGAGCTTGGTTTCCCATCACAGGCAAAAAAAACCTCAGGATGCAGGAAATTGCAATGGAGAACAAACTTCCCATTATTTATATTGTAGACAGTGCTGGAGTTTACTTGCCAATGCAAGACGAGATATTTCCGGATAAAGAACATTTTGGAAGGATATTTCGCAACAACGCTAAAATGAGTGCCATGGGAATCACGCAAATTGCCGTTGTTACAGGCGCTTGTGTTGCAGGGGGTGCTTACTTGCCAATCATGAGTGATGAAACAATTATGGTAGAAGATGCCGGATCAATCTTTTTGGCAGGTCCATATTTGGTAAAAGCAGCAGTAGGAGAAGACATTGATGCAGAAACGCTGGGAGGGGCTATAACACATACAGAAATTTCAGGCATAGCTGATTATAAATTCAAGACCGAGCAGGAGTGTCTAGATCAGGTTAGGAAAATCATGCACAAGCTGGGACCTCAAGCCAAAGCAGATTTCAATAGGACAGAATCGTCTAGTCCTCAACGTGATACAGCAGATATTTATGGCATTATGAGTGAGAGAAACAGCAAGCCTTACAACATGTTGGATTTAATTTCCTGTATTATTGACAAGGATAGTTTTGATGAGTTCAAGCAAGATTACGGGAAGTCGATTGTATGCGGCTATGGCAGAATTGAAGGTTGGGCTGTAGGTATTGTGGCCAATCAAAGATTGGTAGTAAAAAGCAAAAAAGGGGAGATGCAGATGGGGGGTGTTATTTATAATGATAGTGCAGACAAAGCCGCCAGGTTTATTATGAACTGCAATCAAAAGAAAATTCCTTTGGTGTTTTTGCAAGATGTGACCGGCTTTATGGTGGGTAGCAGAAGCGAACATTCAGGTATCATCAAAGATGGAGCGAAGCTTGTTAATGCTGTTGCCAATTCTGTGGTGCCCAAAATCACCGTTATTGTGGGCAATTCTTTTGGAGCAGGCAACTATGCTATGTGCGGTAAAGCTTACGATCCAAGGTTTATTTTTGCCTGGCCAACTGCTAAAATTGCTGTTATGGGTGGAGAGCAGGCTGCTAAAACACTCTTGCAGATTCAAGTGGCAGCCCTTAAAGCAAAAGGGGAAGAGGTGACTGCAGAAAATGAAAAAGAGTTTCTAGACAACATTACAGCAAAATACAATAAGCAGACCACTCCTTTTTATGCAGCTTCACGTTTATGGGTAGACGCCATCATTGATCCGAAAGAAACAAGAAATATAATCGCCCGCTGCTTAGAAGCGGCAGACCACAACCCGGAAATTGAAGCCTTCAAGACAGGTGTCTTTCAAGTTTGATCCCAATGTATGTCATTCGATTAATTGCTTATGATTACAATTTACACAGATGGCTCATCTCGAGGAAATCCCGGACCGGGAGGTTATGGAGTAATAATGATGTATAAGGAGCTACGCAAAGAATTGGCGCAAGGGTTTAGATTAACTACCAACAACAGAATGGAGCTTATGGCAGTTATTATTGGACTGAAAGCCATAAAAAACAAAGAATTACCTGTTTGTGTATACTCTGACAGTCAATATGTGGTGAACGCTGTTGAGAAAGGTTGGCTTCTCAACTGGATTAAAACTGATTTCAAAGGAGGTAAAAAAAACAGGGATTTGTGGATGGAATACCACAAGCTTTCTAGAGGGTTAAAAATTAAGTTCATATGGGTAAGAGGTCATGCCGACAACCTTTTCAACAACAGATGTGATGAATTGGCCACTACTGCTGCAGACAGCAGTGAGCTTTTGGTAGATGAAGGATATGAACAGGCAAATGAAAATGGTGCTCTTTTTTGACTTAACTTCAATCAAATAAATTTCAAGATAAGTTACCATATTATATAACTCACAATCGCATTCCTAAATAAAAAACTAATCATTTAAGCCATGAGACTAATAGCTCTGTTCATCTTTGCACTTTTTTTTACATCCTGCACTGCGCAACAAAATAAATTTTCATTAGGGCCTAGTGAATTTAATTCGATATTACTTTCAGGGAAAGACAAAATCATCATTGATGTAAGAACTCCTGAAGAATTTCAGAGTGGATTTATCAAAGATGCTGAGAATATTGACTACAATGATGTGCATTTTGCAAAGCATATCAGTCAGCTTGATAAAAGCAAAACCTATTTTTTGTATTGTTTGTCCGGTGGAAGAAGTGCTCAGGCCGCTGATATGATGAGAAAAAGTGGCTTTTCAAAAGTATATGAATTGCAAGGAGGAATGATGGCTTGGAGAAATGGTGACTTGCCCATACAATATGGAAATAATGCCGTACTTACAGATAAAATATCTCGTTCTGCTTACGATAGTATTGTAAAAAGCAATCAAACTGTATTGATAGATTTTTATGCGCCATGGTGTGGTCCTTGTAAAAAAATGCAGCCGTTGTTAGATGAACTGACAACCGAGTACGCAGGAAAGGCATTGATATTCAGAATCAACATTGATGAAAACAAAAAGCTTTCCAAGGAATTAGGGATAGACGAAATCCCTTTCTTTAAATTATACAAGGGAGGAGTGGAGAAAGGAAACTACATTGGTCAAATGGACAGGGAATCATTTGTTAGAATTCTGAGTATCCAATAATTGAATTTATTTTTCCATTATCACTTCATAAAGTCCGTTAAACAAATACATTTTCCCAGTAGGAATCTCTTTGCATTTGAAGCGTGTTCTGATTTTTTCACCTCTGATGAAAATGCGGCCGTCCTTGATTTTGAAAAGGACACCTTCCTTCAATTGTTCGATAGTGAAAACATTTTCAGTCTTTAAGTCATAATTCTTCAACACCCTCATCAACGGTACATCACCGCAACTGCTTGCGGCAGGATTTTTTATACTGTTTTCTAATGCTGATTCTATGTCTTTAGGAAAAATTTTGTCTTTTACAAAAGTGGATAATATGTTGCTGAATTCCATTTTCCATTCTTTGCCATGCGGAGAAATACTGGAGCCATATTTTAGATAGGTAAGCAAGTGAGCAATTTCATGCAAAAGTGTTACGAGGAAACTATAGCGGTTTAAGTTGCCATTGACGCTTATTCTGTGTGCTTTGCCATTGTGCGCATGTCGATAATCTCCTAACAATGTTTGACGTTCTTTGGTAATGGTGAGGTGAATTTTATAAGTAGTAAGGTATTGCAATACCTTTTCATCGCAGCGTTCAGGCAAAAAATCCTTTAATGTATTAAGCGGAACTTCTTGTTTAGGCATTTGTTTTTTTGTTTGTTGGCATTATGTACCTGACTTCAATAAACAAATAAATTAAATAAAGAAACATGAAGCTGAATATATCTGTACTGCCGATTTTCTTTTTAGAGAAGCTGATGTAAATTAAAACAGCAATTACGCATGCCATCATTTTAAGCAACATGCTTCCCATTACAGCTCTAATAAGTACATTAGGATTGGAATGTTGAAGGGCCTTTTTTTGCATGTACATAGTTAGGAGGCTTAAACTAAAAACGAAGATGTTGGCTCCAATTAAAAATTCAGCATCTAATCCCATATTATACACCCATTTTCCGGCGATTAGAAGTGATGCAGAGATCACAGCGAACAATAAAACTATCGGGTTGATTTTGTTGAACATTTTTTATTTTTTATGTTTACCGGTTTCAATAATGAGTTTGATAATCGATGCTGTAATAAAAAGCAAAGGGAAAATCCAGATGCATAGAGGCATTGAAAATTTTAAAAAGTCATCAGCCTTTTTACCCAAATACATAAACAACCCCAGTCCGACAAAAAACTGAAAGCCAAGGCTCGCGTATTTCAAAATATTGTTGTTATTTGCCATCTTTATTTTGGATGTTATTCGTCAATATTCTCCAGTTTAGGAAGCTTTAAACTATTGGTGTCCCTTTTGATTACACTGCCTTTAAGCGCTTTTTGTATGTCTTCATTGAATTTGATTTGTAGCTTGAGTGCATTTTCAATGCTGTCTGTTCTCATTTTGAGTTTTTTGAATTCTTTTACTTGGCGAATGTTTCCATAGCCAACGCCGGGAAGATAATACTTCAGGGGTGTAAAGATGATTAGAGAAACAGTAACAAATATCATCATCACAAATATGGAACTCAGTCCGATGAAAAGGCTTGAACGGTTAAGTTTGAATTTGACAACTTCTTCGAAAGTATCGTCATTGGTAACGGTAAGAAGATAGTTGTTTTTAAGCCGTTTAAGCCGGTTGTTGATAGTATTATCCATAATTCATTGCTTACTATTCATAAAAATAACAAACTCGGTCAAGAAAAATGAAAAAACATGTTTTAGTGCTTTTGTTTTGTATACTTCCTGATGACGTTAAACTTTTATCAATCCTGCCTGATTTTTGATGGTTAAGTTAGAAAAAAGTCCGATATTTAGACCTTTGTAAAAAGTGCATTGTTGTACTCAAAAGTTAGGTTGAATTAGTGTCTTATTTTATCGATTTCCATGAAGAAAATAAGATGAATTAATCTTAAGTCAATTGTGCTCTATGCATGAAGGGTTGTAACTTAAAAATCGTAAACATGAAAGCTGTAAAGCTTTGTCGATTATTGATATTGTTGTTTGTCCTCAATGGATTTTCTTCATTAGCACAGCCTAAATGGACTTTTGAGCCTTTTGGAAAGGAAAAAAAACCAAAGGAGTACGAAGATAAAATGCTTGGTTCTGAAAAAACTGCAAGCAAGAAGTTTACTTTTTTTCGTCGCTTTTTGCAAAACAATGTCACGCATTATAACTACTACTTTAATGCCAACAATAAAATCAACACGGTAGTTGAGCAGGCTAAACTTTCGCAACAGGAAGACTTTTCAAAGCTACTGCCATTTTATCCTTATTCGCTTGAAAATACTTCAGCACAAACGCAGGATTTGGATTCAGTAATTTACAAGTCTACTGCAGGAATTCTCATACATGACTTAAGAACAGATTGGGTAGACAATCTTTATTTTTTGATTGGCAAAGCTTATTTTTTTAGAAAAGAGTTTGATTCAGCTGCATTGTCGTTTCAATTCATTAATGCTAATTTGTTTCCGAGAAAGAAAAAAGATGAAGGAGACAGGGTGATTGGTGGAAATGAAAAAGCAACATTGGGTCTATCCATTGCTGACAAAGAAAAAAGAAATCTATATCAACGACTCACCCAATTGCCTCCGAGTAGAAACGATGCCTTGATATGGCTGACTAGAACCTTTATTGAACAAGACAAAATGGGAGAGGCAGCAGGAATGATTAGCATACTTCAAGTTGATCCTAATTTGCCCAAGCGTTTGAAAGATGACCTGAGCGAGGTAACTGCCTATTGGTTTTATAAACAGCAGATGTTCGACAGCAGTGCATTTTATTTGGAAAAGTCATTGACCAACATCAAAGACAAAGCTGAGAGAGCACGTCAGTTTTATTTGCTGGCTCAATTATATGAACTCTCCGGTAATTACAGTAAAGCGTCAAACTGCTATTCATCGGCAGCCAAGAAAACCCCTGATGCGTTAACTGATATCTTTGCCCATTTGAATGATGCCAAAATGCAAAGGGAAAAAGGCAACATCAAAGAGTTGGATAAAAGTATATCCAATTTGTCCGATATGGCAAGAAAAGACAAATACGAAGCTTACAGAGATATCATTTACCATAGCGCCGGAATTCTTTCACTAAACAAACCAGACACAGCACAGGCTGTTGCTTTTTTTAATAAAAGCCTTTCCAAGAACGAGTCTAATATCAGCTACAAAAACAAGGTTCATCTTGAGTTAGGAAAAATCGATTATTACAATCGACAATACAAGTCTGCCGCTGATCATTACGACAGTCTTGATGTTTACTCCATGGATCCTGATGTTGACACTGCAGAGGTTGTTGCAAGAAAGGAAAATCTCAGAAGAGTTGCAGATCAACTAGATGTCATTCAAAAAGAAGACAGTCTGCAAATGATTGCATCCATGAATCCTTCGGAGAGAGATGCTCTACTTAAAAAGATTTCCAAAAAATTGAAAAAAGAGTTAGGTGAAACATCCGCTGATGCCAACGAAGAGGAAAGTAATTTGCCTTCATCTTTTACAAGCATTAATCAAAATACTTCTGTTGATTTGTTCGACAATAATCCAAAAGGGGAATGGTACTTTTATAATGCTGCTGTAAAGTCTAGAGGGTTTAATGATTTTAAAAGCAAATGGGGTAAAAGAGAAAATGTAGACAATTGGCGGAGGGCTTCTGCTATGGCGGCAGCTAACTTCAACACCAATAAAGATCCTTTGGAATCCCAAGATGCTAATGGTACAGACAGTTCGAATGCAGGCCCATTAAGCTATTCATACGAGGCCTTGATTGCTAACGTTCCTCTTACTCCTGAGCAAATGGTATCTAGCAACCAAAATGTTGCTAGTGCATTATTGGAACTTGCAAGGATTTTTGAACTTGATCTGCAGGATTTTGATCAGGCCATCAACACTTATGAAGTTTACATGCAACGCTTTCCCGATAATTTAGCTGATGGGTTGTTGTATTTGGGGTTGTATCATTGTTATTTAAAACTTGGACAAACGGCAAAGGCTGAGCAGTACAAAAACTTACTTCAAAAGGAATTTCCTGAATCCGAATCAAATAAAAAAATTACCGACCCTTACGCTTTATCTCCCCAAAAAAACAATCCATTGATTGGGGAGACTTATCAGAAAATATATCAGTTGATGATTGAAGGGAAATATGATGAGTCTATAAAAATAAAAGTGGAGGCAGAGGAAAAATACGGCGAAAATTTTTGGACTCCACAATTGTTGTATATGGGTGCAATTTATCAATTGAAATGTGGAAGTGACAGTGAGGCGATTGTTATGTTAAATAATATAGTAGATAACTATCCCGAATCGTTATTGAGGGAGAAAGCTTCAACTTTAATAGAGGTCGTGGACAGGAAATGGGAAATTCAACAATATCTAGATTCATTGCAAATTGTAAGAGCCGAGGAAGATGAGAAAGTAATCATACCTGATGAAAAAGATATTGAGCTCAATAAAATCAAACAGAAAGATATTCCTAAACCCAAATTAGCAACTATTGCTAAAGTTGATTTAACAAAACCTGATGCTGCTGTCCAACTGCCACCCACATTTATCAGCGGGCCTTTCAAATGGCAGCCAGGCAAGAAGCATAAAGTATTGATGGTTTTAGATCGAGTGGATGGAGTATATGTTACAGAAGCCAGAACAGCCTTTCTTCGCTATAATAGACAAATTAAAATGGATAGCCTGACCATTGTAAAGGATGTATTGGATGCCAATCGTACTTTCCTGATTTTCGGAGATTTTGAAAATGCGGAAGATGCTTTACAATACTTTCAACTGTTAAAAAAATCTGCTGCAAAAGAGGTGCCATGGCTTCAGGCCAATAAATACAGTTTTTGGATGATGACGCAGGACAATATCAATGCCTGGAAAGGCGGTGGAAAGGTTGAAGATTATAAAGTATTGCTGGATCGTTTCTATCCTGATAAATTTTAATTGTTTAATTCAATTTTTAGATTGATGACCCCATCGGTAAAAATACTTTGGAAAACATTTCTGATTGGATTTGGATTTGTGATTCTACTTTTTCTATGTGCAAATTTTGGTTTGTTTGGCAAAATGCCATCAATCAGAGAGCTTGAAAACCCCGAGGCCGATTTGGCTTCTGAAATCATAAGTGCTGATGGCAAATTGATGGGTAAGTATTACGCTGAAAACAGAAGCGAGGTTAAATATCATGAGATATCTCCCAATGTTATTCATGCACTGATAGCTACTGAGGATGAAAGATTTTACGATCATTCGGGTATTGATGCACAGGCATTGGCAAGGGTGGTTTTTACTGGAGGTTCACAGGGTGGTGGAAGTACATTAACCCAACAATTGGCCAAAATGATGTTGGGGCAGGGCCACAGAAATATTTTGGTCAGAAGCATTCAGAAACTGAAGGAATGGATTGTTGCTGTTAAACTGGAGAGGAATTTTACCAAGGAGGAGATCATTGCACTTTACCTCAACAGGGCACCATGGGGAAATGTTTATGGAATCAGAAATGCATCAAGAACCTACTTTCAAAAGGAACCCATAGACCTTAAAATTGAGGAGGCGGCTGTGTTGATCGGTATGCTTAAGGGTTTTATTTATGAACCTATTAGACACCCTAAAGCTGCTTTGTCGAGAAGAAATGTTGTAATCAATCAGATGGCTGTTTCCAAGCAACATTACATCAGCCAAAATCAGGCTGATCAATTAAAATCGAAACCGCTGATAACCAATTACAAGAAAATTGATGAGAATGTAGGAATTGCTCCTTACTATAGATCGGTATTGGTTGACGTTCTTAAAACTTGGTGTAAGGCCAATACCAATCCTAAAACAGGAGAACCTTATAATCTCTATCGTGATGGGTTGAAAATTTATACCACTATAGATTCTAGGATGCAGAAATATGCAGAAAATGCAGTGGAAGAGCACATGCCTATCATTCAACGTAAATTAAATGAGTATTTTAAATACAAGGGCAATAAGTTATGGGAAGGCCATGATAATGTTATTGAAGCTGCTATGAAGTTTACTGAGCGTTGGAAAAGTATGGCCGAGGATGATGTTGAGCCCGAAGAAATAAAAAAGACATTTTATGTTCCTGTAAAGATGAAAATTTTCTCTTGGTGGGGCGATAAGAATCATGAGGTAGATACCATAATGACTCCATTCGATTCTATAAAATACCATAAACAATTGCTACAAACATCCTTTGCTGCAATGGATCCACGAACAGGTGAAGTAAAAGCATGGGTAGGGGGAATCAACTACAAGTGGTTTAAGTATGACCACATTACTGCTAAAAGACAAGTAGGATCTACCTTTAAACCTTTGCTGTATACTTTGGCAGTTACAGATGCAGGATACAACCCACAAACCTATATTTCAGGAGGACCTCTAACTCTCGGTGGAAAAACAATCAGCACAGGCGGTGGAACAATGGCTTATTGTCTAGCCAAATCACTTAATGGTGCAGCCTGGCATTTGATGGGTATGATTGGTGTAAAAAGGACAATTGAATTTGCTGAACAATGCGGCATCAAATCAAAACTACCGCCATATCCCTCCATAGCCCTAGGCTCTGCTGAAATTCCTATGTTGGAGATGCTGCAGTCTTACACCATGTTCCCAAATAAAGGATTTAATACTCCCCCTGTGTTTGTAACCAGGATTGAGGATAAAGATGGGAATATCATTCATGAATTTCCATTATCCCAAAGCAAAGAACTCATCAGCGAAGCAGATGCATATACCATGGCTAAAATCATGCAAGGTGTTGTGGAGTTCGGTACTGCAAGAAGAATCAATAATTATTACATTCCTGTTGAGAAAGCCGGTAAGACAGGTACTACCAATGGTAATACCGATGGATGGTTTATAGGATATACGCCCGAATTGCTTGCGGGAACCTGGGTGGGTTGCGAAGATCCTTTCATCCCTATTTATACCAGCAACAGTGGTGGGGCAGAAATGGCTGCCCCCAAATGGGGACTTTTTATGAGTAATGTATATGCCGACAGGCGTTTGGGTTACAATAAGGATACAGCATTTGTAAAACCAATGGAACTTCAAAATGATCCTATTTATGCGGATTTGAATTTTGCTGACATTGCCCAAAGTGGAGATAGTTTGAACGAACAGTCAGATAATTTGTCTGCAGAAGATTTTATTTTGGATGAAGAAACTCCGATGGAGGAAACGCCCAAACAAGAAGACAAAACGCCTAAAAAAAGCAGCGCAGATACTTCCAGGAAAAATAAGCCGAAAGCATTGTTGCCGCAAAAAGGCCAGCAGTGATTTATATTTTTTTACCCATTATGATAAGGCTGCAAAAATGATCTTGCATGTTTGCAACATTTGGTAATTTCCCCCAGGTGTCAAAACCAAATGATTTAAAGAGTTGAATGCTTTTTTGATTTTGTTCAAAAATGAAACCCAGAACAGTGTGTACCTTTAAAAACGGACAACAATCCAATGCATATTTTAAGGCAGCTTTACCCCAGCCTTTGCCTCTGTGGGCTTCTTTGAAGTAAATGCTAATTTCTGCGCAACCACTGTACGCGGGCCTTCCATAAAAATCCTGTAAACTTACCCAGCCTACAATTTCATCGCGATCATCTATACAAACCCACAAGGGACGGCTTTCATTGTTGTGTTGATGAAACCAGTTTAATTTGTCGGCAATGGAAACAGGGGTGAGATCTGCCGTAACTATTTTTCCAGGAATGGTGGTGTTATAAATAGCTACAATCTCAGGTAAGTCTTCTAAAGTTGCGTATCGAAAAGTCATAATGCAATAGTCAAGTTGTTTTATTTGTGGTGGTATTTTTCATTTCTGTTGATGGTGCATGCCCTGTAAATTTGCTCGCTGAGCATTAGTCTTACCATTTGATGAGGAAAAACAAGTTCAGATAAGCTCCATGTTAGGTCGGCTCTCTTCATCACTTCCTTACTTACGCCAAAAGCGCCGCCTATCAGAAAAACAATATTCCTTTTACTTTCATTGGCAAGAACTTGAATTTTGTCTGCAAGCTTTTCGCTGCTGAATTGTTTGCCTCTTTCATCAAGTAGAATTAAGTAGTCGTCTTTTTTTAAAGCCGATAAAATGATTTCGCCCTCGGCGGATTTAAGGTCATTGGCTTCCAATTTGGAAGCATTTTTGGGGCCACTGATGATTATCCAATTAGCAGGGTAGTAGTTGTTGATACGTTTGGTGAAAGATAGGATACCTTCCTCTACATAATGCTCATGTTCTTTGCCTACAGACCAAAATTGAAATTTCATAAAAAGAATTTTGTGAGCTATAAATTGTGGTCTGTTGATTAATAAATAAAAATAAAAAATACGGAGAAAGGTTGTTTACTTTATTTTGGAAAGATTTGTATATCCAATGTGCCATTCATCAATTGATTTTTTTGCGGCAGGGTTGATCACTATGCTAAAATCGGTCTTTATTTTTTCAGGTAGAATGTCATCTATAGCATAAACATCATCCACGTCAATTCCATATTTATCATCTATGTGAGAAGAGGCGCCTTTGAATCCCGTGTGCAGATAAAAGTAAGTTTGTTTGGCAGCTTTGATGGCTTCTGCAGTAGTTTTTGCCGGAACAATTGTTCTATAATGAAACTCTTCGAATTCGCCAGGTTTATAACCACCAAGATTGATGAAAAAAAGCTTAAAGTCTTCCTTGTTCACTAAGGGTGATGAATTGCCTTTCTGCTTTTTAACAACATCTATTTTATGCCCATCAATATGGATGATTTCTCTCCAGGCATCAATATGTATAGTACCACCATCGGGCCAAAATGCTTTGATGTCTGGAACGATTGATTTTAGGGAGGTGCCTATGGTAAAGAAAATGTCATGTTGTTCAGTATGCCTGCCTTTTGGTTTGCATCCCAGCAATAACATGAACAATTTGTTTTTTGGCATTGAAGAAAAGGTATGTAGTTAACTTTATTTTTTTTCGGGCAGATTGATTGCTTGGCAACAAGATTCAAATTGATCTTTGTGGGCGCCGTCACAAAATGGTTTGTTTTTCGACAATCCACACCTGCAAATTCCAAGTACATTTCTGCCTCCCAATCCGAATAAATTACCTTCATGGTCGTATACTTCAAAATCTCCCTCAATTATAATAGGCCCGTCTTTTTTTACTGTAAGTTTTGTTTTTGACATAATTAGAAAATTTTTATGATTGAATTAAGCGTAAAATTAACGCAATGAGTTTGATTTAAATGAAAAAGACGAAGCATGATTTGATTTTGTGCTTCGTCTTTAATTTAATTTTAGCGAATTTATAGTTTTTCTGCTTTAATGACTTTTTTGTAATTCCCTGATCTGATTTCAATAAAATACATTCCCCTTTGTAAGTTATCGCCAAATCCGAGATTATTATTGATGAAGCAATTGATTTTTCGAAGAACTACTTTTCCTTGAACATCCATCACAATGATATCAACTGGGGCTGAAAGATTAATTTTTTCCCCTAATTTGAATTGGTGATTTGTAGGGTTGGGGTAAACAAAGTAATCTATAGCTGGAGTTGTATTTACTTCAGTGTTACCCGACATTGGATTCAATTTTGAGTGATTGTTGCAGTTTGACCCTAGTCTAAGATTTATACTTGCTTGACTTCCGAAAGCCACTTCCCCATTTATTTTGCAATAAAAATTGAAAATAAAACCCTGAGATAATCCAAAGTAGGATTTGCCAACAATTGTTTCCGTGTCGTATTTTACTGATAAAATATAAGTATTGCCAGGAACTGCATTGGTGACCAAAATACGACCTTGGCCAACCGAAAAAGATGCACCTGTAGCAATTCTGTTACAATTCAGGTCTGATAATCTAATTTGATTACCATTTTTAATGGCAAAGGAATTGAAGTTGACAGCTGAATTTGATTGAACAATATCTATCGTAAATGAGTTGCTTTTTGCTGTTATTAAAGTATAATAAATGATTTCGTCAGGATTTACTTTGGTAATTCTTCCTCTTGATCCGGAGTAGCGGATTTGAGTTAGTGGAAAATAATTACCTGATTTAAAATTCGAACAATTAACGTCGTCATCAAAAATACCTGCATTTAGTGCCGGGTTTATTATAGCGCTTGCAATATTTGAAATGCACCCTTTGTTGTTTTTGGCAGTAATGCTATAAATACCTGGAGGCAATGTGTTAAAGGTAATTTGACTTTGATAATTGCTGTTGTTGATACTATATTGCAACCCATCACTTAAAGGGTTGGTTATTGTTATACTGCCTGAGAATAAACCAGGGTTAGGTTGTATTACAGAAAAGGTAGGCGTTTCAGGGTTTTTATTTATCGTTAGGTTGAGTGCAGCTATGCTGTCACAACCTATTGCATTATTGGTAGTATAATAATATATACCACTTTCAGTAAATGTTCTTTCATTCCAGGTATAGTTGTCGCAAGCGGTGTAGCTTAAATTTGAAACAGTTGAGTGATTAATGGTTAGATTTAGGGTTGCTGTAGAGTCACATCCTGCAGCATTCGTAGAATTGAATGTGTAAGTACCACTTTCAGTATATGTTTGATCATTCCAGCTATAACTGTCACAACTGGAAATGTTTGTTGATGAGGTTGTAGATCGATTGATGGTCAAATGTAAAGTAGCAGTAGAATCACAACCATCAGCGTTAATGGCATTGAATGTATAAGTTCCGCTCTCTGTATATGTATGTCCATTCCATGCATATTGGTCACAGGATGTAACATCATTTGATGAACTGCTTGTCAATTTTACAGTAATATTAATGGAGTCGTTACAGCTGGTAATGCCGTTGGTAGCAGACAGGTAATACGTTTTGTTTGAAGTTGGGGTGACTTGTATAGTTGGAGTAGTTTGGTTGGTAGACCATGTATAGTTGTTCCCCAATATTGCAATTGTGTCAACAAAAAGTTCTAGGGTTTGTCCTAAGCAAACTGCCGTGTCGTTGTTTTC
>CANHMN010000009.1 GCA_947461645.1 Chitinophagaceae bacterium
CATATTTTACCGGCTTCTCTCCTATTAATTTAACGGCAAGTTTTTGAAGTTCCTTTTCTGCTGTGTATTTCAACTCATCTGAATTTATTACCGCAAAAGCTTCAGGTATTGACACAGCTGATTTGAAAGCATGAAATAAAATAACTCTGGCTTTCCATTGTTCCGCAAGCTCAATTCCAACTTTACAAGCATCTAGAGACGCAGCAGAAAAATCTACTGCAATAAAAACTGTTTTCATAAATCACTTATGTTAATTTCAAAAATAAATTAGTGTATACCCTTGTAATAATCTTCAAACAATAGTATCAAGCATTGTTGAAGAAATGAATGAAAAAGAAGGGAATGTGGGCTGACAAACATCATAAAGAAAACCACACAACTGTTAGAAATTTATTTTTCAACACAACATTTTGAAAATGATAGGAGAATTAAGCAAAGCAGAAATCAATAATCTTCTGAATAGTCAGGCTTATTGTCATTTGGCTTGTTGCGCCAACAACGAACCTTATGTTGTTCCCATATCCTATGTTTATGATGGAGAATTTATTTATTGTCAATCAAAATCCGGAAAGAAATTGGACATCATGAATAAAAACCCAAATGTTTGTGTAATAATAGAGTCAATGACTGCAATGAATAACTGGAAAAGTGTTATTTGCAATGCTAAATATGAAAGTATGAATGAAAAGGATTCAGCTACTGCAAGAGCTTTGTTGTTCAATCGCGTATTGACATTGATGACGCCGGAAGCTATTCATACTTTTGAACACAACACCGAAGGAAATTTAGAATATGAAAATAGAATCAAAGATTTTATGTTCAGGTTGAAAATTGAGAAAATGACAGGAAGATTTGAAATGCAATAAAAAAGAGAGGACTTTCGACCTCTCTTTTACTTTATCAATAAAGAGTTATGATTAGAATTTTGCAGAAACGCTGATGCTTGGCGTATCATCAACTTTTCCAGCTTTGATGGCTCCACCTTCAATACCATAATCAGCAAGTGTGATGTTGAACATAGCTGTAGTACTGATAACACCATCAGCTCCCACAACAATATCAGCTTTAGTTGAAACAGGCTTTGCAATTCCTTTGATGGACAGGTCTCCTGAAATCTCAGCACTATAAGTACCCGCTTTAGAAAAATCAACTGCTGAAGCGTTATTGATTTTTCCTTTAAAAACCGCAGTTGGGAATTTATCAGAATTCATCCATTTCTCCCCATTAAAGTGATCCTGAATAACAGGATTGGTAAATGAAAAGTTTTTAATGGTAGCTTCAAAACTCAACTCACCTTTTTTGGTATTCAACATAGCAACAGCCGTTTTGTTTTCAGCTTTTGGATATTCGTCAAGTGGTGTAGTTGCATCAAAATTTATAACCGCTGAAGTAGTGGTTTTCTTTTGTGCATAGGAGAAGACTGAGATTAAAGCTACAGAAACAAAGAGAATGACTTTTTTCATTTTGAGTTTTTATTTATTGGTTAACAATTATACTTCTTTTAAAACTAATGCTGTGTGCTTCTAAAATCTCACTGTAAATACCTCCACTGCAAGATGCCCTTACAACAACCTCTTGCATAGGTTTGAGCTTATTAAGCAAATCCTTTTGATCGGGTTGAAATGCAAATATCAGATAAGAACCTGTAGAATCATCTTCCATCTTAATATTAAAGGTTGAATCTGCTTTTTCAATGGCTGTTATGCTACCGGTAACCTCAACTACTTTTTCTACATACTTTGCATTGGCTGCCTTTTCATTCTGAATAAATTCACCGAGCATCGCAGAAGCCTCCACTTTAAAATCTGGCTTAACATCAGCTGTATTGTCGAAAGTCACTGTGAAAACGTACCAAACAACAGGAATAATTGCTATGAGTACAATCAGAATGCCTATGAATATTTTCTTTTTCAATAAAAACAAGTTTAAAATACCGACACAAATATACAATGTTCAAACATTGATGTGTTCTTTCTGGTAAAATTTATTTATTGGTCAAAACAATTGATATTACCTTCAGCAATTGGTTAAACAAATAGTTCAGGCATTTGTTTAACTTGAAGTATAAATTTTTAAAGATTAAATCAACGAATATGTTAAGAGCGAATATTGCCATTTTGTTTTTGATGCTGTCTTTTTATTGTAAAGCCGGCTTAGCAGACAGTACATTGAATTATCCTATTGTCGTAAAATTTCAAAGCATTTGCTGCGGGGTGCCTTCGGCGGCACCATTGGAAAAAATGATAAAAACATTCAAGAGGAAGCAACGCCTTAAATCTATCAGCGCATTTAGGATAGGTCCTTTAGGCAGAGAGGGCGAGTATGTTTTGGCATTCCCCCTATCGGATATGAACGCGATAAAGAGAGAAAAATTTATTTGTAAAATAAAAACCATTGTACCGAAAATGAAAGATAAGGGTAATGCTGAATTTGAAATCAACTACAGCGCGAACACATCCTTACTTCCATCCCGGGTAACCATTGAGAAAATAATGTATTAAGAACCAACTCTTTTTTGACATGATTAAAAATATCATCAGCGACAAACCCACAAAGGTTTTTCTTTTTATAGCCGCTTTTTTTGTTGCTAATGCATTGATTGCAGAATGTATTGGAGGTAAAATTTTTTCATTGGAAGCCCTATTTGGACTGCCCCCAGCCGATTTAAGCCTTTTTGGCGAAAACAACCTCTCGTTTTCCCTTACTTGCGGAGTTTTATTGTGGCCCATAGAATTTATAATGACTGATATTGTAAATGAATACTTTGGCATCAAAGCGGTAAGAAGAATTTCCATCATTGCAGTAATTCTTATTTCCTATGCTTTTTTGATGTTTTATCTCGCCATACACACTACTCCACCCGAATGGTGGATTAATTCCGGCACAGATAAAAACATTCCTAATATGCAGGATGCGTTTTCAGGAATTTTCGGACAAGGGATGTGGATTATAGTTGGAAGTTTATGCGCGTTTTTGTTCAGCCAGTTTATTGACGTTTTGGTTTTTCATCGAATCAAAAAAGCAACCGGCGACAAATGGATATGGTTAAGAGCTACCGGCTCAACTATGGTTTCACAATTGGTAGACAGCTTCATTGTTTTGTTTATTGCCTTTAAATTGGGCAGTGATTGGAGCTGGCAAAAAGTTTTAGCCATTTGCATGATGAACTATAGCTACAAATTCTTCATGGCTATTTTACTAACACCAATAATTTACCTTATTGAAAACCTTATTGACAATTATGTTGGTCGTGATACTGCTAAAAAAATGAAAAGAGCAGCTATGGGTCAAGATGATGATGGGTTTATGAATATTCCTGCTGCTGGTTGAAATAATCCCTCGCCAACTTTAATATTAGATTAATTGCACTAATAAGACCCTGCCTGATTTTCATGATGCATACAAAAACCACTGCTATTTTTGGTATTGTTACGGCAACGATTTCCGGCTTTGGTTGTTCCTTTACATTGTATTGAACTGCCCGAAGATTTGTGTTGTGATTTTCGTACAATTGTCTTTGTATCCCAAGACCAACAAGGTAAACAAAGCTGTCCTTCCAATTCTTTTTCTTTGATATCAGGCAATTGCGGAAAAAAGTTGATTCCGGTAAACTTCTCTACACTGTCAATGCTCACAGCAAATTGATGGAGTGATTCAGTAGATGATTCATTGGGAAGTATAAAACCAATTGCTTTAATGTCTGGCAATGTATAATCGAGGATAACCTTATAATAATATTCGGGCACTGAAACGTCATTGTGTCCAATTTTAGGCAGGCCATCTTTAAGCACAGGACCGGTCACGATGTATATAGAATCGTAATCCTGCGCCCAACCCCTAACCTGCTCTTCGAGTTTTTTCCAAATCCCACGATTGAATCCAGGTAATTGCGGACTCATGTTACTGTAATAGAAAGATTCTTTCATTGTCACTTCCGACCAACCCATATCAGCTGCCGGAGCCAAATGACCTCTGTCAAATCCGGAACCTTTGTAATCAAAATCATCAGCAGTACCAGTAGAAACAAAAGGATCTTCTAAAAATTTGTTTGTCCTTTCAAAAGCCCTTTGAGTTTCATTGGAAGTTAGCTCATAAGCAACCCATTTTGGGTTTTCATGTTGCTCACTGTACAACAAGGAATAACCTAGATGATACACAACGTTATCGCCTTTTCCGATAGCCGGAAGTTCAAGATGAGCTATGCTTTGATGATTAGATTGTTTTTGCGCAACTGCAAAAAAACAAAGCCACTGTAAAATAATGATTTGAATTACTGCTTTCAAAAAAGTTCAATAAAATGAATTAATAAACATTATTCAACTGAAAAAATAAAGAATTTGTAGTACAAAAAAGAAAAAATTAGAAATGGAAATCCATAATGGAATGTTCCACTCCCCTTTGAATATTTTTTTTAATGTCAACAGCAATAAAAAAACAAAGTTGAACAAAACAGCACCATAACCCAATATTATTAAGGTGCTTTTTAAAGGTTGAAATCCAACCGCATCGTTCGAAAGTACTGAAGAGTTACTTCCAAATTCAACAAACCTCATCACTACAGAAAGCAGAAATGACAAATTGCATACAAACACAAACTTTGAAAAGAAACGCATTAGAAATGTTTCGTTTTATTTGTTAATACCTCGCAACATCGGCACGAAGGAGAAATCACTAAAAGACTCCTCCGTGAGAGAGCCATCTTCGTTTTTGGTTATACGAATCATTTTGTGATGCTCATCTTGTGCAAGCGGAACCACCATTTTACCACCGGCTTTTAATTGATGAATCAATTTTGGCGGAATAAATGGTGCGCCACAGGTAATGATAATTTTATCAAAAGGGGCATAATTGGGTAATCCCTCAAATCCGTCTCCTAAAAAAAACCTGATGCTTGTTTGAGGATATTCTTTAACCAAAGGAAAGAACTTTGTTTTATCGTACAATTTCTTTTGCCTTTCAATGGTTATAACTTTCGCACCCATAGCGGCTAGAATAGCACCCTGATACATGCTACCAGTCCCAATTTCAAGAACAATTTGATTGGGCTTCACTTCTAGCAATTGAGACTGAAATGCTACCGTATAAGGATGTGATATTGTTTGATCTGCATCTATAGAAAAAGAACGGTCTTCGTAAGCGATTTCGTCAAGTGCTGTATCCAGAAAGAAATGTCTGGGTACTTTGTTGATGGCATCCAAGACGTTCTCATCAGAAATCCCTTTTTCTCTCAATGATTCTACCAATTTCTTTCTAAGGCCCTTGTGTCTGTAGGTATCTTCAAACACCCTATCTATAGCGATTTCAATTTTAGCCACTTTTTATTTTAGTTTCATTTCTTTAATAATTCTCTCTATTTTATCATCCAACTCTTTCTCTTTTTGATCGAATTCAGTGGCATTTTCAAGTTTGGTATTTACACTGAAATAAAACTTTATTTTGGGTTCTGTTCCGCTCGGACGAGCAGAAACTATAGTATCATCCTCTAAAATAAATTGAAGCACATTGCTTTTGGGAAGATTAATTGAGTTAACGTCTCCACTAGTAATATTCGTAGCTTTCTGTAGTTGATAATCTTTCAACTCTTTCACCTTTACACCATCAATGGTTTGTGGGGGATTACTTCTAAATGTTTCCATCATAGCAGCTATTTCCGCAGCCCCATTCATGCCTTTCTTGGTAATGCTCAACAAATCTTCTTTGTAAAAACCATATTGTAAGTACAAATCAATGAGCTTATCAAATAAAGTTCTGCCTTTAGCTTTTTCGTATGCAGCCATTTCACAAAGAATAGTTACAGCACTAACGGAATCTTTATCTCTAATACCATTTCCAATCATCAAACCAAAACTTTCCTCTCCTCCTATTACATAGTTTTCTTTTCCTTCCTTTTCTTTGATTAAGGAAGCAATCCATTTAAAGCCGGTTAGCACATTGTAACATGCTATGTTGTTTTGTTGAGCAATAACGTCAATCATGTTTGTGGTTACAATGGTTTTGATAACCATATCATTGGGCTGGGCTATCCCTTTTGCCTTTCTCGCTTCAATCATGTAATTGAAGGCAAGCAATGCGGTTTGGTTTCCATTCATCAACACCCATTCGCCTTTGTTGTTTTTAACGCCAATTCCTACCCTATCGGCATCCGGATCGGTTCCCAGCAAAATATCAGCATCAAGATCTTTAGCTTGTTGAAGACCAATACTCATGGTTTCCCGCTCTTCTGGATTAGGATAAACTACCGTTGGAAAATTTCCATCAGGCGTACTTTGCTCCTTGACAATGTGCACATTGTCAAATCCTAATTTTTGCAAGGCTGCAGGCACCAACATAATACCCGAGCCATGAATTGGAGTATATACAATCTTTAGATCGTGTTGCTGCTTACATATTTCAGGATAAACACTTAAACCCTTTACCATGTCTAGATAGAGTTCATCCATTTCTTTTCCGATGATGGTAATATTTGACTCCCCTCCACTCCATCTTACCTCTTCAACTGATGAGATTTTTTCAACCTCCGCAATTACATTTTTGTCGTGCGGAGGAACCAGCTGAGCTCCATCATCCCAATACGCTTTGTAACCGTTGTATTCTTTAGGGTTATGGCTAGCAGTACATACAACACCGCCTTTACAATTAAGGTGACGAATGGTAAAACTTAATTCAGGCGTTGGCCTTAGGCTTTCAAAAAGATATACTTTGATTCCGTTTGCAGCGAAAACATTGGCTGTAATTTCAGCAAAATCCCTGCTGTTGTTTCTGCAATCATGGCCAATAGCAACAGAAATTTCGCCTGCAAAACTCTTTTTTAGATAATTGGCAAATCCTTGCGTAGCCATACCAACGGTATATTTATTCATACGGTTGGTTCCAATTCCCATAATCCCTCTCAAACCACCGGTTCCAAATTCGAGGTTTTTGTAAAAGGCATCAACAATTTCATCAGGATTATCACTGAGCATTTGTTGAATGGATGCTTTAGTCGCATCATCATAATTACCGTTGAGCCATTGATCAATTTTATCTTTTATCAACTCGTTCATAGCTTATATTTATTGCCTTCAAAAATAACCCATTCTAAAAGAATAACCACAATTAAAACTATTTTTGTAAAACCTAAAATGGAATAACATAAATTGATGAACAAAATGTTTGACAACTTCTCCAAATTGAATTCCTTTTGAATCATTCAAATAGATGAAAAAAACAACTCTCTTTTTATTTATGCTAATCTCCGGATGTGCAATGGCGCAAACAGACAGCCTTTATGAAAAGTTGACCAATCAGCACTTCAACAAAAAAAGAACTGCAAAAATAGCAGCATTGAATATTGGAATATATGGGGGCAGCATGACAGCACTCTATGCGGCATGGTATAAAAAATATCCTCAGTCTACTTTCCATACTTTTAATGATGCTCCAGAGTGGATGCAAATGGACAAGATTGGGCATACCTACAGCGCATATACCATGGCGTTGTACAATTATGAACTATGGAAAACTACAGGGCTTTCTCACAAAAAGCGAGTTTGGATTGCAGGCCTTACAGGATTTACCTATCAAACCGTTATTGAAATACTTGATGGATTCAGTGCAGATTGGGGATGGAGCTGGAGTGATGTAGCAGCCAACACAACAGGAAGCGGACTTTTTATAGCACAAGAATTTTTATGGGACGACCAACGTATAAAATTGAAAACCTCTTTTCACGACAAACATTATGGTGATGTTGAACTGGAAAACAGAAGCAATAACCTTTTCGGAAAAACAACTGCTGAAAAATCGCTAAAAGACTACAATGGTCAGACCTATTGGGCGACTGTTAACCTCAAGGCTTTTTTCCCAAAATCAACCCTACCCAAATGGCTTAATATTGCCGTAGGGACTGGAGCCGAAGGTTTGTTTGGTGCAAGATCTAATTTCAGTCAGAATGATAACGGCCAAATTCTATTCAACAGACCAGATGTAAAAAGAACCCGTCAATGGTATTTGGCTCCTGACATCGACCTGAGCAAAATCAAAACCAAAAGCAAGTTCATTAAAACAGGATTATTGGTTTTAAATGCCTTAAAGTTTCCTGCACCTACAATTGAAATCCATAACAATAAATTAATTTGGCATTGGATATATTTCTAACCATTGATAGCTTTGGATGAATATTATTAAACAATTTTATTTTAAGCTTACTTCTCTGCTGTTTCCTGAAAATTATACAGCTTAAAACTTTACCTTAGCGTTCGTAAAAAGTAGCTTATGGCCTATATTCAACAGTTCGCCTTCTTGTTGCTAACCTTGTTTGCAATTGTTTTGTTCAGAAAGAACATTCTACAAATCAAAAGAAATATTCTTTTGGGAAAAGAAGAAGATCTTTCAGACCAGCCGAACTTACGTTGGAAAAATCTAATGCTGCTTGCTTTAGGTCAAAAAAAGATGTTTCAAAATCCTTTCGTTGCCGTAATGCACTTCATTATCTATGCCGGCTTCATCATCATTAATATTGAAGTACTTGAAATAGTACTAGATGGAATACTTGGCACTCACCGCCTTTTTCTTACTTCTCTTGGAACTTTTTATACCTTTCTCATCAACAGCTTTGAATGGCTTGCCCTAGGCGTAATTGCAGTGTGTATAGTTTTTCTGTTGAGAAGAAATGTAATTAAACTAAAAAGATTCATCAGTAAAGACCTTAATGGTTGGCCAAGAAGCGATGCGAATTACATTCTGATCACTGAGATTGTTTTAATGAGTTTGTTCCTGCTCATGAATGCAACAGACAAAGCCATTCAACTTCAGGGAAATGAACACTATCACCTAACCGGAAATTTTATGGTTTCGGGGTTCTTCGTGCCGTTGATGCAAAACATAGACAACACAACACTTGTTCTTATAGAACGCAGTTGTTGGTGGATACATATCATTGGTATTTTTGCCTTTTTAAACTATTTGCCATACAGCAAGCACCTGCACATTATACTTGCCTTTCCAAATGCCTATTATGCCCGACTCAAACCTGTTGGCGAAATTCACAACATGGAAAGTGTTCAAAACGAAGTAAAATACATGATGCAACCTGAACTTGCACCCGCAAGTTCCGAAAGCACTCCTATTAAGTTTGGTGCAAAAGATGTAATGGATTTGAGTTGGAAGAGCCTGCTTGATGCATACTCCTGCACCGAGTGCGGAAGATGTTCCAGTGCTTGTCCTGCAAATCAAACTGGAAAATTACTTAGTCCAAGAAAAATCATGATGGATACTCGCGACAGATTGGAGGAAGTGGGCAAGAACATCAAAGCAAATGGATCTTTTGTTGATGATGGAAAAACCTTATTAAACGACTACATCACTATTGAAGAACTAAGAGCTTGCACAACTTGCAATGCATGTGTGCAAGAATGTCCGGTAAGCATCAACCCATTGGATATAATTATGGAGTTGAGAAGAAGCCTCATTATGGAGGACAGCAATGCGCCGCAAGAATGGAATGCCATGTTCAGCAACATTGAAAACAATTTCGCACCTTGGAAATTAAGTCCTGATGAAAGAGACAAATGGACGGAAGGGCAAAGTAATTAATTCGCTTTTTTATGATGCAATATTGCCTTTCTTTCTCAACAACTTTACCAATTGAATAACAGCGGTTACTGCAAATACCGTTCCTACAAACCAGTTAATGTAATTTGAGCTTCCAGAAATATGACTAACAACCCATTTTCCTCCGAAGATAAAAACTGCGTTACCCAAAAGCGTTCCAAAACCAATGCCAATAATATAACTGTTGTAATGACTGTTAACTGGCTGTAAAATATTTTTGGAAAACAACATTGCGCTCCATCCAAACCAAAATGGAATTTGCACTGGATTAATCGCACACATCATCATACCTAAAACAAAACGGTGCAGATTATTGTTGAGAAGAAAGTTTTTTTCATCAACACCCTCTTTCAAAGCAGCTAAAAAACTTCCTACGGCAAGTGCAGCAATAATCAACAGGGTTATCCATTCCATTATCCTCATTAAGCGCGCCTGCTTTCTGACCCAATCAATCCCTAGCAATGAAATTCTCACATAAATCATTTCTACCAATAACGAACCAAATGAAAAAAGCATGGCATGGTAAACACTCTCCTGAATACCAATTTGCATGGCTGCCACATTCAAGGTCCCCAAAGGCAAAGAACCCAAAAAGCTAATCAACAAACCCCAGCAAAACACTTCAACTATTTTTGGCACCATTACAATTGAGTTAAGATTTATGCAAGAATACAAACTGCCAACAATCAATTCAGTTTTTCATCCACAGCCCTCATTTTTTTAAAAATGCTTTTGGTTTGCATTAAGAATTGATATCCTCTACTAAACGACCATGGCCGTATTCCCTTCGACGCATTGTAAGCGCTAATGGTATAAAGCTGCTTCCAATGATAAAGTATCTCTTTGTAAGCACCCAATAAAGTATAACCTGTATCGTAAAAATGATTAGGCTCAGCACCGCAACCGTTGTACTCTAAAATGGTAAAATTCCTGCCTGACTTAAGCTCTTGGATGCTTTCACACATAATATCATACCTGCCGTAAAAGAAATCATTCACCTCATGACTTAATTTGTCAAAAACCTCCAAAAGCTGATCATCAATATGTTGTTTTAAATCAACAAACCGAGCACCACGGTTATGGTTAGCCGCATAACTCAACATGTATTTTTCATTTAATTGAAGCACTTTATTCCAATTTTGTTTGTGCTTATGAAACATTTCATCTATTCTCTTAGACGCCTTAGGATGCAAAGCAACAAGCTCTTCAACAGTAGACTTGCCGTCTCCTATAAGATGTAAAGGAATTTTATGCAAAAAACCGGTTATTTCACCCTTTTGTGAAAATGGATGACGAATATAGAATACACTTACTTCCATAGGATAATTAACGAGCTCCTGAACTATGTATTCTACCGGAACTTTGTCATGGTAATTTTTCCACTGTTGCTCATTGTCTATTTTTCTGAAAAGAATTCCCTGACCACCAACATCAGGTTTCACAATAAATGGATAACTAAACTCCAAACCAAACGCAAGGTTTTTAATTTCATCAAAAGGTTGAGTAGGCAAGATATCCAACGTTTTGGGATAAAGCTGCCTGGGCAACAAATCGTACATTTCCATTTTGGGCTCCCCTTCCAATCCACCAAAAGTTATTTTAGGATTGCTTGGAGTAAAGAACCATACCGCTCTTGATTTCAATATGTAATATATCCAAAATGGGAATAACGGGGCATAAAGCAGGTTGAATGGCCATGCTTCCCAATTGGTGATCCTTTTCAATATGGAATTCAATAATTTAATTTTTCCAAAATTAATTGCATTGAGACAAACATCAATGACATTTTCTTGTTTACTTTGTTGTACAAATTTATCATTTATGCATGTACCTACTATGGCCGAATTTATTGCTAGTGGTGAAAAACCTGAAGTGTTGTTCTGGGTGGGTTGTGCAGGCAGTTTTGATCAAAGGGCTCAAAAAATTACTAAAGCATTCGTTTCCATTCTAAACAAAGTTGGTATCAAATATGCTATTTTAGGAAAAGAAGAAATGTGCACCGGAGATCCTGCCAGAAGAGCCGGTAATGAATTCATGTTTCAAATGATGGCTTACCAAAACATACAGGTACTAAATGGATATGAAATAAAAAAGATTGTAACGGCTTGCCCGCATTGTTTCAACGTCATAAAAAATGAATACCCAGTACTTGGAGGAAATTACGAGGTTATTCACCACGCCACTTTTTTACAACAACTTATCGACGAAGGAAAAATAGTTATGAATGATGGAACACCTTTCAAAGGCAAGAAAATCACTTATCATGACAGTTGTTACCTGGGAAGAGCAAACAACATTTACGAAGCACCCAGAAAAGTACTTGAAGCACTTGATGGTGCACTAGTTGAGATGAAGCGTTGCAAGAGCAATGGCCTTTGTTGTGGTGCTGGCGGCGCTCAAATGTTTAAAGAAGAAGAAAAAGGAGAAAACCGTATTAATATCGAAAGAACAGACGAAGCGCTCAACACAGGTGCTAACGTAATTGCAGCAGCATGTCCTTTCTGCAACACCATGCTTACAGACGGCGTAAAAAATAGAGAAAAAGAAGAGGAAGTGGAAGTATTGGATATTGCTGAAATCGTAGCTGCTTCCCTACAATGATTCAAACATTCTAAAATCGCCAACAGTCAACCCCTAAGCGTAAACTCCTGAAATACGTATATTCAAATTGGTATTGCCATGCCCTTCGCCGAAATAGCTGACTTTCCATTACATCTCAAATTTTAAAGAACCAAGGCAATCTTTTTTAAAGCTTGCTAATTAATCATCAAATCATTCAACGAGACACAATTCTTGCACTGAAAGACAGATGAAAATAACTTTTTATGTTATTAATGCAACCAAAAAATATGCATCGAATAAAAGTCTGTTTAAAACTATTGATAAATTAATGCAAATCATTGAACATAATTTAATTATAATTCAATAGTTATTGTCATTTTTTTTAATGTTTAAAATCATTCAAAAATTATATGTTCTGCTTTGCTTGATTTACATTTGCTTTCAATAATTTATATTAATATTTATATTTATGCGTATTCATTCAAGAATCCAATTTCAAATTTTGCCATTTTTATTTGGAATGTTTTCTCTTCTCATTCCAGCGATTTCTCAATCTCAGGAGCTGAGAACATTTGGCACTGGTTCGTACATTATCAACATGGGTATTCACAGTGGAACCCGTGCTACCGACATCGGAAAAGAACTCAAGCCATTTGGTATGATTTATGACTTACTTAAAAACAACAACATACCTATATATGTAGTAATAGGTCAGTCAAAAGTAAAAGACGGAGAAGATTTCAATTACAATGGCACCTCCTTTAAAGGAGGAACGTTTATCATTGATAAAAGATACATCAATAGTGCAGTAATTACCAAAATCTCTAGTTGGGCTGCGCAGGGTGTTTCAGGTATTTATACCACTTCTGCCCTCACTGTGAATACCACAATGAAATACACCACAGTTCCCATATGGACTTTGGACGCACAAAACGGAAGTATTGCAACCGGTTTTTTCAGTAATGCAGGAATTCCCACTACAGCCTACAACTGGCTCACTCCCTCTCAACTTGGTGTTTGTAGTGACATTTTTGTGATGCCACACGCTGATCCAACATGGTCTACACATGGAAATCTGTACAATTGGAATTTGCAATTCAAGGGAGCTATCTGGCTGGGATGTCATGCGGGCAGTGCGCTTGAAAACATGTACAACCCTTCAAATACAAGCCAACAAACCAATTTCTTAAGCACTAAAGCAACAACAGCAGGAACGGGTATTACTCTACCCACAAGTGGTTCAACTTCCTATGCTCAAAACTCACTGATTTTATGGGGCAACCATACCACACCTTCTATTCCTTACAACACCCTAACTGGTTCTATTGCAAGCGGAACATTGGCTACTGCATCAGATCCCGTTGCACAATTCATTGGCGTTACAGATGCAGCCCATCAAAATGGTTCAGAGAGGGTTTATTTACCCGTATTGGGGCAAGGCTGGAGGAACACAACAAAAGTTATAACCTACGACCCCACACAAGCCAATATTCCAGCAAACTCTAACGGACCTGCAGTTATCATTGCCTATGGCAGAGGCCTCGGAGACAACAATAGAGGTTATGTTATGATGGAGGCGGGCCACAACATCAATTCAGGTACTACGGGTGATGTCGCTGCACAGAGAGCATTTTTCAACTGGAGTTTTCTCTCAAGTATGGATAAAGCAGCAATAAAATTAGATTCGATTTCAGGCATTCCAACATCAGGCAGAATAAACTCAAATAGTACAATTAATTTAAACGCATCTTACACAACAACGGGCATTCCGGTATCGAACCTTACATTTACCTGGAGCTGTATCAGAACCGATAATGGTGCAAGTGTGGGCAGCTTTTCAGCCAGCGGAACATCTTCAGCTTCCAATACAGTATTTCAGGCCCCAACTTTATCAAGCCCCCTGGATGTAATCATTTCCGTGAAAATAACCGATAATTGTGGAAGGCAAGTTTTTGAAAGCTATCCCGTTTTATTAACTCCAGGCCCTACTCCACCTTCAGCTTTACCTGATAATGCAACAATAGAAACAAGTTGTTATAGTCCTGGGTTGAGTACCACCATAAACGTTTTGTCCAATGATAGTGATGCATCGCAAGGAAATCTTACGGTAACCCTTGTCAGCGGAACAAATGGAACTTGGACCACAAATGGAAACACTGTCTCCTTTTCACCAACAGAAAACTTTTTTGGCAGTGCAACGGCTACTTATACCGTATGTAACAGTTCTAATTTGTGCTCAACAGGAAATATCACGGTAGGTGTCGGTACCCCTGATGTACAAGGTTGTTTTCCGGGTAGTGTATTTGGCGTTGCTCAGTCTGATACCGTAAATGCCATTACCACCAGCTCTGGTGTAACCAATCCAAACAACATACTTGGTCCTTCTGATTATGATGCAGCAGACAATACCACCTATGCTGTCCTGGCCAAAAACTCTACCGCTAACAATGTGGTTTTAGATTTTGATTCCGTGCATACCAGCAGCCAAAAAGACTCTATTAGAATATATTGGGCTTCAAATGCCGAGGGAAATTTAGCAACTATGAAAGTAGAATACAGTTCTAACAATTCTACCTATACCACTTTGGGAAATATCTCTACCAATTCAAGAGACGAATTGCAAACAAGCTCGATAACTTTTCCTTCAGGTCTCAGATACTTAAGATTATCTTTTGCTTCGGGTGAGGCTATTCGTATAGACGGCGTTATGTTAGAAAATTGGGGATGCATTTCTGCAACTCCAACTGCATCTAATGATGAAGCTACAACTTACGAAGATGTTCCTGCGACCATCGACGTTATTAGTAACGACGATAACCCTGGTAATTTACCAGTAACAATATCAATAGTTACACTTCCTACCAATGGCCATATTAGTATAAATACAGACAATACCATCACTTATCTGAACACAACCGATTATCCTACTGGAACTTCAAATGCGGTAGATTCGTTTATCTATAAGGTTTGTAACACACAGGGACTTTGCAACACAGCCAAGGTTTCCGTCAACATCATCAATGACCAATGCAGCAACGGCCAATATAGACCTTTTAATACCACTACAGGTACTTTAACTATTCAGGGCACCAACTCCAATATGGTTGATGCATACATTCGAAGTGACCGTTCCTCCAACAATTATGGCACGAATAACCCATTAAATATTGGAAGAACAAATGAAAGAAGATCACTATTCCTCTTCAATAACTCTAACTTCAGCAGTATACCTGCCGGATCTTTGATTACAAGTGCTACCTTTTCAATTTACCGAAGTGCAGGTAATGCCGTTAACCTGAATTTCAGCGCACATAGGATTACAGAATCATGGGATGAAACGGGGGCAACCTGGTCAAGGAGAAACTCAACTACAAACTGGTCTACTGTTGGTGGTTCTTTCAATAATACTCCAGAAGCTTCCATTTTATCTACTCCCGTAACTGAGTACAAAAACTTCAACATCACCAACCTTGTTCAAAATTGGCTGAATGGAACATTTACAAACCATGGCATACTAGTAAGACAAAACGCTTCACCTCTCGTAAATAGTAAACATGATTTCCAGAGTTCTGAAAGTGGTACAGCCAACCAAACTCCAAAATTGGTTATTAATTATTTAACAACCCAACCTTGCTCATCTTTACCCAACAGAGCTCCTTTGGCTAATCCTGACGTAAACTTTACTGCTGAAATAAACGAAACCGCCTCCATCAACCCACTAAGCAATGACACTGATCCTGAAACGACAAATTTGAGTATCTCTGCTGTTTCAGTTTTAAGTAGCACAGGCTCAGCAACCATTTCATCCAACAGTATATTTTATACCCCTAATGTAAACAGGGCACTCCCAAGAAAGGATACGCTTCTATACACCGTTACTGACGGATCACTAACAGACCAGGCTTATATCATTTTTGACATCACTGCTGCTGACCCTGTTATCTCAGGGGAAGTTAGTTCAGCAAGTAGCGGAACAAGTCAAATCGTTAATTATTCTTTAAATGACATCGATCCACAATCCCTTCCGCTTTCGAACCCAACCATTGTGCAACCTGCATCTAATGGATCAATAGAAATTTCTGGATCATTAATAACCTATCAACCCAACACTGGTTTTTATGGAAAAGACACCATCATTTACGAACGTTGTCAAACTTCCACTTCAGGTTGTTCTTCAATAGGGTTATGTGATACGGCAATGATAATTTTTACAATTGCCAATCAACCACCAACAAATTCAAATCTTAATCTTACAGACAATTCCTGTCAATCGAAAAGCTTTAGCCTTTCTGAAATTGTTAATGATCCGGAAAATCAGAATTTAAATGTCACTTTCGTTTCCGGTCCAAACAATGGCATTCTTACCGCAAACACTACTGGCAGTCTTAATTATACCTATACTCCGAACATTGGTTTCCCAGGTATACCAGGTGTAAAAAACGATACTATAAGATACTATGTGACAGATCCAGGAGGTTTAAGTAGTGCCATTTCAAGTATCATTATCAGTGTTAATGGAACCCCGGTAAATAATACCCCTACTGCAGTTGATGATTTATACGACACCATCAATTTCGTTAATACCGGAAATATCAATGAAGATATATACGTTGATGCCTTACTTAATGACGTTGATACTGACAATAATTTTCTGCATATTCAATTGAATACCTATGCGGGAGGACCTACATTGTTGCAACCTTCTCAAGGAACTATTCGCCTACTAAACGATCAAATAGTTTATACACCACACAATAACTTTTTTGGCGTAGATCAATTTGAATATGTATTATACGACTCCGCCGAAACTGTTTCTACTGGATGCCCGGGTTTTGACAGAAAGTATGACATTGCTACTGTAACGGTTAAAGTAAATCCTCCATTTGTTCTCACACTGACCGGTAAAGTTTGGAATGATGCAAACAACAGCGCAGGAGGTACTTTCAACAACATCGGATCCCCTGGTGAAACAGGTACAAATTTAAATACTAACTATTACGTATATCTCATCAATGAACTTGGCATTGTTATAGATATTGCAACAGTTAATCCCGATGGAACATACCAATTAAACGGAGCTCCTATCAATACGAATAATCTATCTCTTGTATTGACATCAACATCTACAACAATAGGTAGCCCCTCTCCAACAGCAACCATTTCATCACCCAACTGGGTTAACACAACACCTTTAACAAGAAGTGGACTGAATTCTGGTTTAACGTTTATCAATAATCTTGACTTTGGTGTAAAATCTCTTCCTGTAGCTGTTGATGACAGCAACACCACTAACGAAGACACACCTGTAAGCGGCAACCTCGCTACCAACGATACACCTAGCGGTGATGGTGGCAACACCTGGTCTGCTATCGGCACACCTGCTAACGGTTCCGTGACCATCAACACCAACGGATCTTACACCTACACTCCTAATCCTAATTACAACGGTAACGATACTTTCTATTACAGCGTTTGTGATGTGGACGGTGATTGTGACACCGCTATGGTTGTCATCACCATTAATGCGGTTGATGATATCCCTGTAGCTGTTGATGACAGCAACACCACCAACGAAGACACACCTGTAAGCGGCAACCTCGATACCAACGATACACCTAG
>CANHMN010000010.1 GCA_947461645.1 Chitinophagaceae bacterium
TGTGTACAAACTGTAACAACCGCCCAATACAAATGCAACAATCACAAAAACCTGACAAAACCAGATAAATCTTGAAGATGACACCCAATTGTGGGTAAAATCTTTATGTGAGTTGTCTATAACTTCCTGGTGCATAACGATTTATTTACAGTTGCAAAAATAAGGACTAAAAGACAAAAAAAATTATTTGTTACCAATAATTTCTGAAAAATACTTCCTACCCTTAAGGAAATAGGCAAATACGATACTACCGGAGTATATACCGCTCAATAAAGAAAAAGTCCTAGGTATTTTAGGAGTGGGTACTTTTCTTGATAAAAGCCAAGAAAAAAATGCGAAATGCGCTTTTAATATTGCCACCCAATATCCCGAATCACCTTTCAATAATGCTCTCCAGGCCGAAACGCCATCCAACAATAGCCTGAATGGTAGTTTAGTAACTATAGAAACAAGGGGAAGATTCTTTGCCATCATTATCAAATTGTTCCTGTAATTGAGAAACACTTTTTTAGAATTTCCCTTGGGTAAGGTTCCCCCTCCTACATGATATACCACAGAATGAGGTTGAACATAAACTTCGTAACCAAGTGATTTCATTCTCCAACACAAATCAATCTCCTCTTGATGAGCAAAGAAATATTCATCAAACCCACCAACTTGCCAAAATGCTTTTACTTTCACAAAAAGTGCCGCTCCGCTTGCCCAAAAACAAGGCACAGCTTCATTGTATTGCCCATGGTCTTTTTCACACGTATCAAATATCCTACCCCTTGAAAAAGGATAACCAAAACTGTCTATCCAGCCCCCGGATGCTCCTGCATATTCAAAAGTTGACCTATTGTTGAAATCTAACAGCTTGGGTTGACAAGCAGCAATTTTGGGGTTGGATTCCATAAGATCTATCACCGGCGTTATCCATTGTGGTGTCACTTCCACATCACTGTTCAACAATACATAATAGTCACTTTCAACCTGCTTCAATGCAGTATTGTAGCCTTTAGCAAAACCTTCATTTGTAGTATTATTAAGGATTCGCAGTTGAGGATAATTGGATTGAATAAAAGCAACGGAATCATCTGTTGATGCATTATCAGCAATAATTATTTCCATGTTGGAATAAGTACTGCTCAATACAGACGGAAGAAATTTCTCAAGAAACTTTCTTCCATTCCAATTCAATATTACAACTGCAACGGATGGCTGACTCATTTATTTTAAAGTGAAAATTTAATCTTTGAACAACTTAAAGACAAGTAACAAACTTACTGATTTTTATCGCCAATACCTTACTTTTACTTATGTTTTCCTCTGCATTCAATTGGCGAACCGGTTTGGCTGTAATTGCCATCCTTATTGTTTCCGGTACCATTTTTTACTCCAACTACTTGGCAAAAAAAATTGCCATCGATGAAAAAATAAAGATAGAACAATGGGTACAAGCCATCAACGATATCAACAACGTTAATGCAAATGCTACCTCCAATCTTGCCGGAAAAATTCTTACTGAAAACAGCAAAGATATTCCTATGATTACTGTTACTGAATCTGACAGTATTCTTGATCATTACAATTTAGATACACTTAAAATTAACAACGACCCCAATTACCTCAAAGCTCAACTCAACCATTTTAAAAAAATCAATGAACCTGTAATTTGGATTAACCCCCTAAACCCCGATCAAACCAATTTTGTTTATTACGGCGAATCGGATTTATTGATTCAAATAAAATACTTCCCAATTGTACAATTAATTATTGTAGGCTTATTTATCTTTCTAACTCTCATTGCTATTGGCGCGCGCAATCGCAGTACACAAAATCAGGTTTGGGTTGGAATGGCCAAAGAAACCGCGCATCAACTCGGCACTCCTATCTCCTCCTTGGAAGGCTGGATTGAAATGCTAAAAACTTCAACAGGTGACAAACAAGTTGTTTATGAAATGCAAAAGGATGTTGACCGACTTAAATTGGTTAGCGACCGCTTCGGCAAAATCGGAAGCAAACCTCAATTGGAACCAACCAACATTATAAATCATGTTGAACAAATGGTTGATTACATAAAAGGCAGAGCAGGAGAAAAAATTCAATTCAAAGTCATCAAATCTTCAGGCGACAACATTTCTGCACACATCAATCCTCAATTGTTTGACTGGGTAATAGAGAATCTCCTCAAAAATGCGCTTGATGCTACAGGAGGGAAAGGAAAAATAACAGTAACTATTTCTACCGATAAAGCGCACGTCATTATTGACGTTTCAGATTCCGGTAAAGGAATTCTGAAAAAAAATATACCTCACCTGTTTAAACCAGGTTTTACAACAAAAAAAAGAGGTTGGGGTCTGGGCTTGTCTCTAAGCAAACGAATTATTGAGGAATACCATAAGGGTCAGCTGTTTTTAAAATCGAGTGAGGCCAATCACGAAACTACTTTCCGAATTATTTTAAACAAATAGACCCCTCTTCATTATAGATTTTATTTTTTGTTGCATAAAAATTATCTTTGCAGCGCTCAAGGATTAATCCCAAGTAAATGCGGCGATGGCGAAATTGGTAGACGCACTACCTTGAGGTGGTAGCGCCCGAAAGGGTGTGGGAGTTCGAATCTCCTTTGCCGCACATAGAGTCCTGCACCACAAGGTGCGGGATTTTTTTTGCCTGCGAAGGAAACCACGTTTCCGTGAGCTAGGCGAAAAAAATAACGGACGAGCGCAGCGAGTACAGGACTGTAATGTAAGCCCCCCCTCCAGATAACGACGAGCGAAGCGAGGAGTAATTCCTAGCCGCACATAGATTCCTGCACCACAAGGTGCGGGATTTTTTTTGCCTGCGAAGGAAACCACGTTTCCGTGAGCTAGGCGAAAGAAATAACGGACGAGCGCAGCGAGTACAGGACTGTAATGTAAGCCCCCCTCCAGATAACGACGAGCGAAGCGAGGAGTAATTCCTTTGCCGCACATAGAGTCCTGCACCACAAGGTGCGGGATTTTTTTTGCCTGCGAAGGAAACCACGTTTCCGTGAGCTAGGCGAAAAAAATAACGGACGAGCTCAGCGAGTACAGGACTGTAATGTAAGCCCCCCTCCAGATAACGACGAGCGAAGCGAGGAGTAATTCCTTTGCCGCACTTGGTCATTCTTTAGCAAAAGCTTTATATTTTTACAATACAACCCAATGATAATATGGCAAGTCAAATAAAATGTCCAAGCTGTGGTACAAGCTTCGATGCTGAACATGTAATGCAACATGAAATTGAAGCAAAATTACAGCAGCAATTTCAGGAAAAATGGAATACCCAACAATCCAAATTAGCGTCTGAAAAACAGCTACTGGAAACAGAATGGAAAAATTTCGAAGAGAAAAAAAATAGAGAAAATGAACTTTTTGCTGAAAAAATGAACAAGGAAAAAGCAAAAATGGAAAAAGAACTCGAAGAAAAAATCCGGGTTTCCTTAAATGACAATTACGAAAGCAAAATCAAACAACTGGAACAAAACAACCAGGATACTGCCAACAAACTTCAACAAGCAAGAGAAAAAGAGCTTGAGTTCATCAAAAAAGAAAATGAACTGAAAGACAAGGAAGCGGAATTTGAACTAACCCTGCAAAGAAAGTTACAAGAAGAAAGAACCCAGCTAACCGAAACCATCAAAATACAAGAACAGGCTAAAAATGCACTGAAGGAAAATGAATACCTGCTGAAGTTCAAAGAAATGGAAAAACAATTGGAGACGCAAAAAAAGTTAGCTGATGAAATGAAAAGAAAAGCTGAACAAGGATCGATGCAACTGCAGGGCGAAGTTCAGGAAGAAGCCCTTGAAAATTTATTAAAAGCATTGTTCCCTTTTGATATTATTGAAGAAGTTGCCAAGGGAGTTAAGGGGGCTGATTGTATTCAAACGGTAAGAAACCAAAGCGGACAAATATGTGGCAAAATTATTTTTGAAAGCAAAAGAACAGAAAACTTTGCTTCAGATTGGATTGACAAATTAAAAACCGATATGGTTTCACAAAATGCAGATATTGCTGTAATCGTCACCAAAACTATGCCCAAAGATTTGCAACAGTTTGGCGAAAAAAACGGCATTTACATTTGTAATTTCAGGGAAGTGAGTAGCCTGGCAACTGTTCTCAGAAATGCCATAATCAAAATAGGAGAAGCCAAAAAAAGTCAGGAAAACAAAGGTGAAAAAATGGTTTCACTATACAACTACTTAACGAGCCAAGAATTTGTTGGAAATTGGAGCTCCATTAGGGATGGTTTCAGAAACCTTCGTGGGATGTTGCAAAAAGAAAGGGAAGATTTTGAAAAAAACTGGAAGAAGAAAGAAAAGCAAATTGAACTCATCATTCAAAACTCGCTACAAATCTCGGGCTCTATTGAGGGCATTTCCGGTCAGGACTCTTTCAACATGCAATTAGAAAATAATGCTGAAAAACCTGACTCAATAGAATAGTCTATAAAATACTGGTTCCATTAATATCTTGAATCAACCAGGACAAAACATAATTTTCAAATACCAACCCTGCTACATTTAGCTCCATATTCAATTTGGTAAAAAATACTCCAACAATAAATTTTTCTCCTTCAAATGATATTGACCTGATTTGAATGTGCTGTTTAAAATCAACTTCTCCCCTGCCATACCATTTAAAAATGGTTTCCTTTACTGTCCAGCAAATCGTACAAAAGTCTTCAACAGATAACAATGATTTTTCCTTCAGAAAAAACTCCTCTTCGGAAAGGAATTTTGTCCGAATGCCTAAGGGTTTATTGCTTTTTATCTCCAAATCTAATCCTGTTTGGAAAGAAGTACCAATCAACACACTTACATAATCACCAGAATGGGAAACTGAAAATTGATATTGCCTGGAAGCCAGATACGGCTTGCTCCCACTCCCGCCAATAACTTCGTGAAAGGGAAAATCAGGGATGCAATATTTCAGCAAATACCGCCCTGCAAGGTGCTGTAGCCTTTTTACCGCATTGGAAATCGGGTATTGAGCTTTAACCTCCTCTAAAAAAAAAGACTCCTCTTCTGTAATTTGCCAAACACACAAAGAAGCTGTTTCGTTGATATTTTGTTGATAAACCAATGGCATATTACAAAAGCTGTTTTTATTATGAAAACCGAATTTGATATTTTTACAAAATAACAAATAAGCGTACACAAATGATTTTAAGTGACAAAAGAATTTTGGAAGAGATGGACAAACAAACCATCAAAATAGAACCGTACAAGAGAGAATGTTTGGGCAGCAACAGTTACGATGTGCATTTGGGGAAAATACTGGCAACATACGACAACAATGAATTGGATGCAAAAAAACACAACACCATCACCCACTTTGAAATACCGGATGAAGGATTTGTCTTGCTTCCAAACATGTTCTATTTAGGGGTTACAGAGGAATATACAGAAACCCATGCCCATGTTCCTTTTTTAGAGGGAAAATCTTCTACAGGCAGACTTGGTATAGATATTCACGCCACCGCCGGAAAAGGTGATGTGGGCTTTTGCGGGAACTGGACACTTGAAATATCTGTAAAACAACCCGTAAAAGTGTATAAAGGAATGCCTATCGGTCAATTGATTTATTTCCCTGTGGAAGGAGAAATTGAAGTCAAATACAACCAAAAATCTAATGCAAAGTACAGCGGACAACCTAACCTTCCAGTTGAAAGTATGATGTGGAAGAACAAATTTTGATTGCTCCTTACCTGCCCTTTCGTTTTTCTTTGTATCTAATTACATACAACAATACTTCATTGTAGCTGAGAATTCCTTGTGGTTGGCTGTTAGATTTTAAAAACAAATCAAAGGCTTTAGAAAGAATGGGCTCAATCGGATTTTGATAAGCCAAAACGTGCTTCTTCCATATTTTGATGTCTGATTTTACCCTGGGAGCCAGTTTATCACGCCAATGCTTAGCCGAAGTTGAATCAAAGCCATATAAATTTCTGTTTGCTGTAAGAAACAATTCAAAATAAGTACTGTATTTCAAAGTAAGGTTATCCGATTCTTCCGCAACCAAAAACGCCACGAAGCTGGCCTGCCCTTCTTCTGCATAACCCAATTGATGAGCAACTTCATGACAAGCAGTAAATGGTCTGGTAAAGACAGGCGCCTTTGTATTTACCTGAGCTTCAGCAGTGAAAGGATTGTAATAACCGTTAATGCCCATGTAATTCATTAACGTTGGAAAAACAGTAGGTTTTAAGGATGGATTACCATAGGTCAAAAAGGGATAACGGTTTGTTGCCTTTTCATAGGCTTGAACAATAAGTTGAAACAATTCGTTATCGTTGACTGGAAAAGGATTCCTCACACTGTCGAGCTGCAGGGCTACATTGTTTAGTTCTCCCAACAATGCTTTGTTTATTTCAATCAGCTCTGTTTGGCTATAGGCCTTCTTCTCCAGTTTCAACGTATTGGCAATTCCTGAATTACCATAATTTAAACCCCAAAAAACCAAAAACAACAAATACAGACTAAACAAAAACAGCAAACTTTTTTTCCAAAATGGAACCACAGGTTTGTCTTCGAATCGGAGTTTATCTTTTACTTTTCTTTTTCGGTAATGTTTAATTGAAAAGTAAATCACAAATAGAACAACAGTTACATAAAAAAGGTCGCCAACACTGATGGCTGTTTTTCCCATTATCAAACGAAGAAAGGCAGATAAAGCAGGGAAAAACTTTGCAGAATAATATTGATCAATTAATGAGGGGTAACGACTTGCAGAGTAGAAACCCATACACAAGAAAAAGAGGGCTAAAAGGATCACATCCACTGATTTCAGTCGGTTTCTTGTTGTTGGATTGTTCATTTGCTTCAAAGAGAAGTTGTTTTTCGGTTTACCTTGCCTTCAAATTAATGGGAAAAAATAAAAAAATAGCAAAATTTGATTAAAAATAGCCATTAAATAAAAAATATCACTAATCCGTATTGGCTAAATTAAATAATATGATGTAACTTCGCACTCCTTAAAACTTGCGCCATGGGTAAGAAGCGTGATTTCGAGATTGCATTTGTAGGACTCAAACCCGGTGAGCATGAGTTTTATTATGAATTAGATGACAAGTTCTTTTTAGAAAAAGGTGCTGAAGATTTCGCAGAGCCTCACGCAACTGTAAAGTTGATTTTGGAAAAAAACAACGGTTTCATGTTGTTGCGCTTTGAAATCGGAGGGAATGCCTCAGTAACTTGCGACCGATGTGGCAACCCACTGAAATTGAACCTTTGGGACGAATTCAGATTGGTGGTTAAACTGGTTGACAATCCTGAGGAAATGAACGAACAGGAAGAAGATCCTGACGTTTGCTACATTTCTAGAGGAGAAAGTCATCTAAACATAGAAGACTGGTTGTATGAATTTGTGATGCTGAGTGTGCCTTTTCAAAAAATGTGCTCTCCGGAGGAAATGGGTGGTCCTCAATGCAACAATGAGGTGCTGGAGAAATTGAAAGAGATGGAAAAAAGATATTCAGACAACCAAGCGCAGTCGCTGTGGAAAGACCTTGACAAGTTCAAAGAAAATTAAACAGAAATAAAAAGCATATCAATAAAAATTAAAAATTAACAGTCATGCCAAATCCCAAAAGGCGCCATTCGCAACAACGCAGCGCAAAAAGAAGAACTCATTACAAGGCATCTGAACCAACTTTGAGCGTGGATTCCACAACGGGCGAAACGCACGTTCGTCACCGTGCACATGTGAGCGAGGGTAAATTGTACTACAAAGGAAAACTGGTTGCTGAAAAAGCTCCATTGAAAGCATAATTTCTTTCAAAAATTACAGATTCCAAAATCTTGAATGGATTCTATTCTTATCAGGGTTTTGGAATTTTTAGTTTAATTTTTTTGTATGATAAACATTGGTTTGGACATGATGGGTGGCGATTACGCTCCTGCCGAGGCAGTAAACGGTGTCGTTTCCTTTTTTAACAATCATAAGAATACACCAATTCACCTTACTCTTATTGGTGATAAAGGGCAGATTGAGGCCTTACTTTCTTCTCATCAAATTTCTTCGGAGCTTATTTCCATTGTTCCCACCACCCAGGTTATTGAGATGCACGAGCATCCTACCAAAGCACTAAAAGAAAAACAAGACTCATCCATTGCCGTTGGTTTTCACCTGCTTGCAACCGGAAAAGTTGACGCATTCATCAGTGCGGGAAATACCGGCGCAATGATGGTAGGAGCACTCTTTAGCATTAAAGCAATTGAAGGTGTTATCAGGCCAACTATTGGCGCATATATTCCTCGTGAAGATGGGAGTTTAGGCTTATTGGTAGACGTAGGCTTAAACGCAGATTGTAAACCTGAAAACCTTCAACAGTTTGCTGTATTGGGCTCTCTTTTTGCAGAACACATTCTCAACATCAACAATCCCAAAGTTGGCCTTGTAAACCTAGGTGAAGAAGAAGGCAAAGGAAATTTACTAGCACAAGCCACCTACCCTTTGTTGAAAGAAAATACTCGGATCAACTTCATTGGAAACATTGAGGGAAGAGATATTTTGATCAACAAAGCAGATGTTATGGTTTGTGAGGGCTTTACCGGAAATGTTGTGCTTAAAATGGCCGAAAGTGTTTACGATATTGTGAAACGCAGAAACATCAAAGACGAACATTTTGACAGGTTCAATTTTGAAGCCTATGGTGGCGTTCCTGTTTTGGGTGTCTCTAAACCAGTAATTATTGGTCATGGCATTTCAGGTGAACGTGCTTTCAGAAACATGATCAACATCGCCTGCAAGATGATTGAAACAGAGCTTACCTCAAAAATTGCCGGAAGTTTTTTGCCGCCAGATTCGAATGCCTAACTGAATATTGAAGGGCCATATACAAGATCATTTCTACAAGCTACTATCTTTTCAACTCATACAACATAATGGCTGTGGCTATTGCTGCATTAAGCGATTCTGCTTTTCCTGATTTTGGAATGGTAACCAACTCGTCTGCAAATGCCATGATTTCCGTTGATAGACCGTTGGATTCGTTGCCAATCATCAGAATACAGCCACTGGTTTGTTCAAGTCTATGCAATGACTTTCCTTTATCAACTACAGCTGCATATTTCTTTATTGTAGGTTTTTGCTTGAGCCATTCGAACAAATCTGTATAAAGAACATTAACCCTTCCCAAACTTGCCATAGTACTTTGAACCACTTTACTGTTGTACATGTCCACTGTTTTTTCGGAACATACCAGCTGTTTTACACCAAACCAATCAGCTGTTCTAATGATAGTACCCAGGTTACCTGGATCTTGAATATCATCTAGTATGATTGTGATTTCATTTTCTAAATCAATATCTGTTTTTTGCTTCCTTTTCTCAAAAATAGCAACTGCTGCATTGGGCGTTGTGTAATGTGCAATTTTCTCCAATTCAAAGGGTTCAACTATATGTAACCGCGAATCCAATGATTTGATTAAGTTGCTATCCAATTTTTCTATCCAATCGGCTAATGCATACAAAGCAGAGCAACGAAAAACCCCATCCTGTAAAAGCTCTAAAATAACTTTTGGACCCTCTGCAACAAAAACACCGAATTCATCTCTGAATTTTTTGTACTGTAAACTTTGGATATATTTGATGTTCTGTTTGCTTAACATAGCTGCGATTATTTATGACGTTGGCATCAAAATTGGTTTATCGGCTCAAACAACTTCCCTGTTTCCTTTTGTTGTTGTTTTTAATGGCTTCCTGTGCCAAACCCTTTGTCAAAAATACACCTAAAGACGCTTATTACCTCTACAATAACAATATTGTAATTGCTGATAAAAATATTTCAAAAGCTAAAAAAAATGACCTGCTTCAAAAGTTATCAGGACAAATCGAGGATAGCATAAAAGTAAAGGTGAAAACAAAATTCTACTTTTTTAAAACCATAAACAAGCCTCCTGTTTACGACACCATGTATTGCAGGCTTTCTGCGGAAAACATGAGATCTGCTTTATTTCACAGTGGTTATTACCAGGCAGATGTTGATTACAAAGCTGATAGTTCAGGAAAAAAAATCTCTGTTGATTACATTGTGACCCCAGGGAAACAAACTCTCATAGAAGAAGTTCGTTATGAATTAGGAAATGAAGAACTCCAACGACTAAGTAAAGTATATGAACCTGCTGCAATCCTGAAAAAAGACTTACCCATTAGCAAAATCGGAATTTACAGCGAATTAAACAGGCTGGTTGACATTTTTCGCAACAATGGTTATTACAAGTTTAGTGCTGCTGAGCTCAAGGTACAAGGTGATACTTCAAGCCTTGCTCTCACGAATATTTCCAATAATCCTTTTGAGCAATTTCAACTTATGGAAGAAGCTCAACGTAAATTAGATTCTCCAAAAATCAGATTGACCATTAGAGCCTCTGCACCTAATGACTCCAGCAAGCTTAAAAAATATTATATAAACAACATCAATGTTTATCCTGATGCGGATTATGAACTTGTTGAAAACGATTCCACATTAAAAACTGTAAACATTGACCAGATTAACATTTACAGCCACTATGAAAATTTTCATCCCTGGCAATTGCAAAGAATGATTCCTTTAAAAAAAGGAGATGTATTCAGACAAACAGATTATGACAATACCATCAGCAACCTCAATAGAATTGGTGCATGGCAAAGCATAAACATCAGCATTGATCAGGTAAAGTCTTGTGATTCACTGATTGACCTAAATATTAAACTGGTTCCATTCAAAAAAATTGGTTTTGAGAGTGCACTAGAGGTTAGTTACTCGGCAAGCAACAGCGCTAATGTATTGGCGGGTAATTTATTCGGACTATCAGGTAACCTTACACTAACCAATAGAAATGTAGCAAAGGATGCTGTAAAAATGACCCATAACCTCAGAGCGGGTATTGAATTCAACAACAATACAGGCGGAAGTAAAAATTTCATCAACTCCAATGAAATCGGCTACAACAATACCACCACCTTTCCGCGTTTACTCTTTCCGTTTATACCCGGAATATTCAATAAAAACGGAAACAATAAAAAAGGAGAAACGTTTATCAGTTTGGGAACCACTTATAATACACGACTGAACCTTTTCAACCTACAATCCTCTTCTGCCGGATTTGGATGGTCTGGTGTAAGCAAAAAAGACTGGAGATGGAATTGGTCGGCATTCAACATGGGGTTCAGCAGACTTTATAACAAATCTGACAGCTTTGAATTGATTTTGCAAAATAATCCCTTTCTGAAATTCTCCTACAATACTTCGTTTGTAATGGGCATGGGCGTTGGCTTTTCAAAGACTTTCAACAAAAACAATCCTCAAACAGGCATTCCAAGGGTTTCTACTTTACGCTTTACTGCTGATGAGTCAGGAATTACCTGGGCTAATTTACCAGTTTTGGATCAATACAAAAGACGCTATATCAAAGGCGATGCGGAGTTTACCCATACCATCAAAAAAAGCAAAACAGCTTTAGCCCTCCGTGCTTTTACAGGAATTGGATTGCCTCTTCTCGGTTCAGATACCAACAGAACCCTACCCTTTTTTAAACAGTATTTCGGAGGTGGAAGCAACAGCATGCGCGCTTGGCCTGTCAGAGGAATTGGCCCCGGCAGCAGCGCACTCGTTCCTTACTCAAATGACAGAACTATTTTCAATGACCGTCGTGGCGACATACAATTGGAATTGAATGCAGAATACAGGTATGATATTTTAAAAATCATTCCCAATACTCTTACCCTTAAAGGCGCAGTGTTTACTGATATCGGAAACATTTGGAACATCAGAAATTCAAAAACAAACGGCACAACCGACAGCACACAATTCAACATCAAAAATCTCTATAAAGAATTGGGTGTAGCTGCCGGAACAGGCTTCAGGCTTGATTTCAACTATTTTGTTGTGCGATTCGATCTTGGCTTCAGGTTGAAGCGACCCGAAACATCTTTTGTCAATGATGGATGGAAACTACCAAACATTGGATTTGATGATTTTCTAAAGAAAATTTTCACCAGAGGCAACAATGACGAATACAGAAAATGGCGTTATGAGAATTTTAATTTCAGTATTGGAGTTGGATATCCTTTCTAGTTGAATGATAAAATGGAATTAACCCCCATTTTCTTATTCTGTTACATGCCCGCATTCAGCCAAAAACCCTTCCATACTAACGGCTTCTTCTACACGAAATGAACCAATCGCCGTTCTTCTTAATGCACTCAAATAACCACCACAAGCCAATTTCGCGCCCAGGTCATTTGCAATACTTCTGATGTAAGTTCCTGTGGAGCATACAATTCTAAAATGAACGAACGGCAATTCAATGGACGTGATTTCAAAAACAGAAATGTTTATTTTTCTAGACTTTAATTCAATCTCTTCGCCCCGCCTCGCTAATTCATACAATGGCGTGCCTTTTTTCTTTATGGCAGAATAAATAGGAGGAAATTGATCTGTTTCTCCAAGAAATGTTTGTACAGCCTCATTAATTTGCTGAACAGTAAGGTGTGTAAAATCTTTGTGTTGCTCGGGCAAACTTTCAAGATCATAAGTTGGCGTAATGGCTCCCAATGTAATCGTACCGGTATATTCTTTAACCTGAGCCATGTATTCGTTGATCAATTTAGTTTGCTTTCCGGTGCAAATGATCAGAAGACCTGTTGCAAGCGGATCAAGCGTTCCGGCATGTCCAACTTTTTTAATGCCAATAGTATTTCTGATTTTTCTTACTGCATCAAAAGAGGTCCAGTGAAGAGGCTTGTCAAGTAATATTACTTTACCCTCTTCAAATTCGGTTTTCTTTTCAACAGCTATTTTGACAATAGGTAAAGCCTGGCGCTTTGGAGCATCCTCCCCCAATTGAGCCAAATGTTTTTGAAAATAACTTCCTTTTTTAGTCAATGCAGAATGTTAATGGTTGAATCAATAAGCTCTTGCAAACAATACCCTTTGCGCGCTTTCTTTACCGGAATGAATGCACTTACCTGGCTCTTGTTTGTTGTTGAGAGGAATGCATCGAATGGTAGCTTTAGTAAGCTCTTTAATTTTATCCTCGGTTTCTCCCGTTCCATCCCAATGCGCAGAAATAAATCCTGCTTTGGTATCGAGCAAGGCTACAAACTCTTCCCAGGTATTGGCTTCTCGAATATTTTCATTTCTGAAGGCCAATGCACGGTTATAAATGTTTTGTTGAATGTCTTCGAGCAAATCTATAATGTGCTGTGCAAGTCCATCCATAGAAACACTGCTTTTTTCCTTGGTATCTCTTCTCGCTAATTCCACTACATTGTTTTCCAAATCTCTTAATCCTAAGGCAAGTCTTACAGGTACACCCTTCAATTCATACTCCGCAAATTTCCATCCCGGTCGAACATTGTCACTGTTATCATACTTCACTGAAATACCAAGAGCTTTCAGTTCAGACATCAAAGAATGAACTTTGGCATCGATTACCGGTTTGCTTTCCTCTCCTTTGTAAATAGGCACTATTACTACTTGCAGAGGAGCAATTCTTGGTGGCATAATCAGCCCCTGGTCATCACTGTGTGCCATAATTAAGGCTCCGATCAATCTTGTAGAAACGCCCCAACTGGTTGCCCATACATATTCTTGTTTGTTTTCTTTGTTTAAAAACTGAACATCAAATGCTTTAGCAAAATTTTGTCCGAGAAAATGTGAAGTACCTGCTTGCAAGGCTTTTCCATCCTGCATCAACGCTTCAATACAATACGTATCTTCTGCACCGGCGAATCTCTCGTTTGCGGTTTTTACCCCTTTTATGACAGGAACTGCCATAAAATATTCAACAAATTCAGCATAGACATCGAGCATTTTTTTGGTCTCTTCAATAGCCTCTTCTTTTGTTGCATGGGCAGTATGACCTTCCTGCCACAAAAATTCGGCTGTTCTTAAAAACAATCTTGTTCTCATCTCCCATCTAACCACATTGGCCCATTGGTTAACCAAAATGGGCAGGTCACGATAAGACTGAATCCAGCCTTTATAAGTATTCCAAATAATAGCCTCACTTGTAGGCCTGATCACCAGCTCTTCTTCCAATTTTGCCTCAGGATCGACGATAAGCTTTCCCGGATTGTTGACATCATTCTTGAGCCTGTAATGTGTAACTACTGCACACTCTTTAGCAAAACCTTCCGCATTTTTTTCTTCAGCTTCGAAAAGACTTTTCGGCACGAAAAGCGGAAAATAAGCATTGACATGTCCTGTAGCCTTAAACATTTTATCAAGCTGATCCCTCATGTTTTCCCAAAGTGCATAACCATAGGGTTTAATAACCATACAGCCTCTTACCGCTGAATAATCAGCCAACTCCCCTTTGATAACAAGATCGTTGTACCATTGAGAATAATCTGTAGCTCTTGAAGTCAATTCTTTGCTCATAATGATGTTTTTTCGTTCCAACAAAATAGCTGGAATATGCTGTGCGCAAAAGTAACAATTTCGTGGCTAATTATGGAAACCAATAAGTGATGCGGCAGAGGCGAAATGTCAATTAAATATTCAGTTTCGAACAATCGATTCTATAAATGAAATGACGGATTGTGGGTCAGGGGCAAATGCATGCGCATCTGGAAGTTGGTGACTGAGCCAAGTTATTTGTCTTTTAGCATAATGCCTGGTGTTTTGTTTGATTTTTTCTATAGCCTCCCCAAGGGTTAACAGCTGTTCAAAATGATCGAAAAGCTCTCTGTATCCTACGGTTTGTAGGGCGTTTAGATTCTTGTAGGGTATCAATGCAGCAACCTCCTCTGCCAGCCCTTGTTCAATCATATTATCAACCCTGCCGTTGATTCTTTGATACAATTCTTTTCTTTCAAGATTGATGGTTATGTTGATGCAGTCAAAGTCTCTTGTTGCTTTTGTGTTTCGCTGAAAAGTTCTGATCGATTTTCCAGTGAACATTTTAACCTCCAAAGCTCTTAACATTCTTTGAGGATTTTTTATTTCACCGTTGTTGTAAAACGCTGGATCTTTTGTTTTAAGCTCATCGATAAGCCATTCCAAACCAAATTTTTCAAAGTCATCGTTCAGTTGGGTTCTTATGTCATCCGGAACTTGTGGAATTTGATCGAGGCCATATTGAAATGCTTTGGTGTAAAGTCCGGTTCCCCCAACCATTAAGGCAATATCCGATGTAGTGAATATTTCTTCAACGGCGTGCAAGGCGTATTTTTCGAAATCTGCAGCGTTTATGTTGTTATGAATGGAATGAGAATTGATGAAATAATGTTTCACCGACTGCAATTCCGATTGCGTTGGTTTGGCTACGCCGATATTGAGTTCACGGTAACATTGTCTGCTGTCGGCAGAAATTATTGAGGTGGAAAAATGGCGGGCTACTTCGATACCCAATGCAGTTTTGCCTACTGCAGTTGGCCCGGAAATAATGATACATTTTTTTCTCATGAGGGATTAATAGTCATCACCTGAAGCATCAGCAAAGCTATCGTCTTCCGACTCATTGCTGTCATCAGTAGTATCCTCGTCACCCTCTTCTCCATAACCATCGCGCATGGCATCGGGCTGTAAATCGTATTTCTCCTCCATTTCAGCAAGTCTGCTGTCGATGATTCCTTGTGAACCATATTGAACGGGACCCAATCCTTCCGACTTTACACATGAAGGATACTCGATTTTTTTATCGGCTTCTTTATCAACATTGATGAGTTCGATCATGAAGCGCCAGGATTTTTCGAAGTCGTATTCGTAGATGAACTTCTGATTGGGATCAGCAATTTGACTCCCAATGTTAACCTCAGCCATAATCAAGGGATCGACCTTGTATGACTTATCGTATTTCTCGAGCGAAATTTCCCTTCCTTCCTGCCAGGTATCGTTGCTTTTGAAAAAAGTTGCTTTATGTTTAGTGTCGAAAGCATAGCTTTTCAGGATAGCATGATGCAAATCAAAAAAAGTCTGCTGGTGCTTGATAACAACATCTCTGTAGATAGCGTCATCTTCTTCCCAATATACTCTGAATTTTAGAATGGCCATATTCAAAAATAATAAAAAATGGATAACGAAAGCGGATAAATACAAATAATACCCTACCCTTTTCTTTGGAAATAAAATCAGATTTTTTGCAGACCTATTTCCATCCCTTTGTCAATCATAAATGCAAATGCTGCATTATACTCATTGGTAATGATTCCATCTAAGATGGCTTCCCTAATGGCATTTTTAATAATACCAACTTCACGGCATGGCGGTAACCCAAAGTATTCCATGATCATTTCCCCTGTTACGGGAGGCTGCCAGTTTCGAATATGGTCTTTCTCTTCTACTTCTGCACATCTTTCTTTCACCAGTTCGAAATTGGCTAAATAGCGTTTTACTTTTTCTTTGTTTTTAGAGGTAATGTCGGCTTTGCACAAGGTAAAAAGCGCTTCAAGATCGTCTCCTGCATCAAAAATCAATCTTCGTATAGCCGAATCAGTTATGTTCTCCTTAGTAAGGCTAATGGGCCTAAGATGAAGTTCTACCAGCTTTCTAACAAACTTCATTTTTTCATTTTGAGGCAATTTCAATTGGGCGAAAATTTTAGGAACCATTCTTCCACCCACCACCTCATGTCCGTGAAAGGTCCAGCCATGGCCTTCTTCGAATCTTTTGGTAGCCGGCTTGGCAATATCGTGTAGTATGGCAGCCCATCGCAACCAAAGATCATCTGTGTTCTCCGCAATATTGTCTAATACCTGAAGGGTATGGTAAAAATTATCTTTGTGGCCTTTACCATCTACATATTCTGCACCTGAAAGGGCAACCATTTGCGGAAAAATAATTTGCAGAAGGCCGGATTGGTAGAGCAAATCAAAACCAATGGAAGGTTTGGTACAAAGTACCATTTTGTTGAGTTCGTCGGCAATTCGCTCCCCGCTGACAATTTTGATTCTCGAAGCCATTTTTTTAATAGCTGCAAAAGTTTCATCCGCAATGCTGAAATGAAGCTGAGCTGCAAACCTTATGGCTCTCATCATTCTGAGCGGATCATCACTAAAGGTCTCCTCCGGAAGCAAAGGTGTTTTAATAATGCCATCCTTGAGGTGTTCTATGCCACCAAAAGGATCTATTAACTTCCCGTAGTTTTCTGCATTTAAGCTAATGGCCATGGCATTGATGGTAAAATCTCTTCTGTTCTGGTCATCAACCAAAGAACCTGGCGAAACCACCGGATTACGGCTTTCTTGAGCGTAACTTTCCTTCCGCGCCCCAACAAATTCGATTTCTATAAAGGCATCCTCTTCTGTAGAAGATTCATCTTTCAACCTGATTTGAGCCGTGCCAAAATTCTTGAAAAA
>CANHMN010000011.1 GCA_947461645.1 Chitinophagaceae bacterium
ACCAAATGCGGAGGAATTACACCCGCTAGAAGAATGATTGCAGAAGCAAAGTCTCTGAATCTTCAAGTGATGCTGGGCTGTATGAACGAATCTGCAGTTGGCACAGCTGCCATAGCACAACTGGCACCTTTGGTACATTATGTGGATATGGATGGTACGTTGCTGCAAACATCATCTGTTGCCGAAGGTGTTGAAATTCACGATGGAAAATACCTCTACAACAATTTACCTGGATTGGGAATTGCATCAGTTTTGATGTAAATAAAAAAGCCATTGATTGCTCAATGGCTTTAGATGTATCTCAAAGGTATATTACCATATTTTTACCCTTAAACTATCAGTCCTAAACATTGGTGTTCCCGGTTTGATGTTAAAGGTGCTGTAGAATTCATCAACATCAGCAAAAGGCCCATTAACCCTATATTTTGCAGGAGAATGCACATCGGTCAACAACCTGTTTTTCAACTGCTCTTCACGCATGTGACCAAGCCAACCCAATGCATAGCCAAGAAAATATCTTTTCATCGGAGATAAGCCTGCGATGTCTTTGTTTTCCTTGTATTGTTGTGTTTTCTTAAATGCCTCCATACCCAATAAAATACCACCTAAATCTGCAATGTTTTCACCAAGTGTAGCTTTCCCATTGATGTGGTATCCTTTTACAGGTTCAAATTCGTTGAATTGATTGACCATTACATCAGCTCTTTTTTGAAAGGCCTCTTCATCAGATTTTGTCCACCAGCTGAATAGGTTTCCCTTTTCATCAAACTGTCTTCCTTGATCGTCAAAACCATGTGTAATTTCATGGCCAATGGTGCTTGCGCCACCATATCCATAAACTACAGCATCATCAACTTCTTCATCTCTGTAACCCGGTATGGTGAAAATTCCGGCGGGAAGCACAATTTCATTGTTGCTTGGATTGTAGTACGCATTGTAGGTTTGTGGATACATTTCCCATTCATCTCTGTTTACAGGTTTGCCCAATTTGTTGTACTCATATTCATGCCACCATTGTCTTGAGTTCATGTAGTTCTTAACAAGACTTTCCCTGCCGATATTCATTGATGAAAAATCTTTCCATTTGTCAGGGTAGCCTACTTTGCTTTTGATAGAAGCTAATTTCGTGTATGCTTTTTGTTTAGTACTGTCACTCATCCAGGTCAACTTCCCGATTCTTTCCTTGAGTGCTTCTTTAATGGCGTCTACCATTACGGTATATCTCTTTTTAGCTGTTTCATTGAAAAACTCTTTAACATACAATTGTCCGAGCATTTCTCCCATGGCATCTTCTTCCAGCTGTATCATTCTTTTCCATCTTGGTTTTCTTTGCTTTGCACCACTGAACAATTTGTTGAAGTTGAAGGCTTCCACGCCATAAGCATCAGGAAGTACAGCGGCATAATCACTTATCAGATTGAATTTTACATAGGCTTTCCAATCATCCATTGGTATGCTTTTGAGCAATGTATTCAAAGTTGTGAAAAATTCCGGCTGACCAACTATGACTGAATCAACAGAGCGTACTCCAATTTCTGGCAAATAGCTTTTCCAACTGATGTTTGCTGACAACTTATCTAAATCTGCAATAGACATCTTATTGTAGTTTTTGTAAGGGTCTCTGAGGTCTTCAATTTTTCTTGAAGCCGATGCAAGTTTAGTTTCCAGTTGAAGAATGTTTTTGGCTGATTGTAAGGCTTTATTGGCTGACTCACCTGACATGCTTAGTATCTTGGTGATGTATTCCACATATTTATTTCTGATGTCGATGGTTGTGGAATCTGTCTTGAAATAATATTCTCTCTCTGGTAATCCTAATCCTCCCTGATACAATTGATAAGCTATTAAATCACTGTTTTTGGCATCCTGACCAACATAGTCGCTGAACAAAGTAGAAGAGCCAATCTTTTTAAGATAAGCCACTGTATTCAATAAGTTTTGTTGGTCGTTTATAGCAGCTATTTTGTCAAGCAAAGGTTTTATCGGGGTTAAACCTTCTTTTTCAATTTTTTGTGTATCCATCGCCATTTTCCAGAAATCCCCAATCTTTTGGTCATTGCTTCCTGCCGTTGCGTCTGTAGAAGTTGCTTTTTCACTGATTTCTCTCAGGCGTTTTTGGTTTTCTTCAATCACCAAATTCGCTATTCCCCAGGCAGATTGCTCTCCTGGTATTGGATTATTTTTGATCCAGCCTCCGTTGGCATAGTCAAAAAAATCATTTGCAGGGTTCACCGTAGTATCCAAGTTTACAGCTACCACATCTGGCTTACTTATTTTTTCTTTTTCATTGCAGGCATTCAGCAGCAAGAGGGCAGCAAATGCCGTAATTATTTTGTTCATATTTTTTTATTTTGATAAAATTAATAAATAGGTATGGGTGTAAAAAATAATTTAAGGTTTGCGCATAATAAAGCTATTTGTGCGATTTTCGCATAATGACACCTGAAAGATCAGACAGATTGAACGCAGTACTGAGCAAAAGACAATTGAACCTAACAGTTGTTTTGGAGAACGTTGCAGATCCTCACAATATTTCTGCAGTTATGCGTACCTGTGATGCCGTTGGTATTCAGGAAATTTATATCCTCAATACCATTATTCCACGACACAAGAAATGGGGTTCCAAAAGCAGTTCCAGCGCTTCAAAATGGTTAACTATTCATCAGTTTACAGATGTTACAGAATGTTTCACCGCCTTGCGTAAACGGTATAAAAAAATTTATACTACTCACCTTAGTACAGACGCATCAGACTTGTATGATTTAGATTTGACAGAGGATGTGGCTTTGGTGTTTGGCAATGAGCACAGTGGAGTGAGTGATGCATTGATTGGTATGGCAGATGGTAATTTTATTATTCCTCAAGTGGGTATCATCAAATCACTGAATATTTCAGTGGCCTGTGCTGTTAGTGTTTATGAAGCATTCAGGCAAAAAAGAGTTGCAGGCCATTATGATTCTCCTCAAATTAAAGGCAATGACCTTCTTCAATTAAAAGAAATTTGGGGATTTCAGGAAGAAGAATAATTTTTTCAAATGCATTTGTTGAACAATGAAATATCTTTTCCGGATCCGTCAACAGCCGATGCTGATGGGTTGGTAGCAATTGGCGGCGACTTGTCTGTTGAACGACTGCTCTTAGCGTATAAAATGGGTATTTTTCCCTGGTACAATGAAGATGAGCCGATATTGTGGTGGAGTCCGGACCCAAGATGTGTGCTTTTTCCTGATAAATTAAAAATCAGTAAAAGCATGAAGCCAGTTATCAACAAAGGGGAGTTTCGCTTTACCATGAATAGGGTATTTAAAGAGGTGGTTACGCTTTGTAAAACCATCAACCGAAAAGATGAACAAGGTACCTGGATCAACTCCGATATTGTTGAAGCATATATTCAATTGCATGAAAAGGGTTTTGCGTTAAGCGCTGAGACCTGGTTTGAGGGAAAATTAGTAGGTGGTTTGTATGGCGTAATTATCGGAAAGGTATTTTATGGAGAAAGCATGTTTTCTGTAATGCCCAATGCCAGTAAGTTCGCCTTTATTCAATTGGTACAAAAACTTAAAAAGGAGGGGTTGCAACTTATCGATTGCCAAATCAAAAGTGAACACCTCATGAGCTTGGGTGCTGAACTTCTTTCAAGAAAAACGTTCAATGACTTACTTAGTCAATGTAACCAAGCCTAAATTAATTGGCAATAGATTTGCGAGACTTGGCTATGCTTACCAAATGGTAGCTGCCAAACAATACAGTGGAGAAAAATAAATCAGTAAAAATTCCATTTCTAACAAAAGGTATGCCTGCAGCTAAGCAGTTTGACCAGCCTTGTATTCCAGTGCCGTAGAAACCTGAATAGTCAAAGAGAAAGCAACTGGTGTTGCTCAATACAAAAAACAACAAAGAAGACATTACCGAGAAAAAACCAATGTTCCAAACAGATGGTTTTTGCATGCCGAATCCCAAAACGGTAACCAGCAATAAAGAAAGGTAGTTGCCAATTTGCCCCATACCATAAAAGCCGGGGGCAATGTTCAAAACCTCCAACATCACATCGGAAACAAACATCGCTAACAAAGGCATTGCAAACGAGAATTTCCTGTCTTTGATAACAGCACCACTAAAAAAGGCAATGGCAATTATCGGATTAAAACTTAGTGGAAAGGTTATTACTTTTAGTGTTGCTGCGAAAAAAACAAGCAATCCTGCAATTATGAAGTTCGTCTTTAGCTGACTCATGTATGATTAGGTTTATGCAAAAATAGGTAAAATAGCTGCGTTTTTTCATTACCATTCAACGCTTTTTTCCTCATGTTGTGAATATGTGGTTTTGTTACCTTGTCCTATGGCAAAACATAACCACATAGGAGAAAAAGGGGAGCGGTTGGCAGTTGATTATTTTCAACAAAAAGGCTATCAAATCTTGCACAAAAACTGGAGAAAGGGTAGAAATGAAATTGATATTATCGCACGCTGGTCAGATTCCTTACATTTTATAGAGGTGAAAACCCGAACATTTGCCGGCAATATTCCTCCGGAACATGCAGTGAACAAGAAAAAATTACAAGGATTGATGAAGGCTGCCGCCGCATTTTTGATAGAGAATCTTAAAGATAACAGTTCCATACAGTTTGATGTGTTGTCTATTACCTTACTCCCCAAAATTGAAATTTTGCTAATCGAGGATGTTTACCTTTATCCAATATGAAACATCAACCCCTTGATCCGAACAATTTACTGCCAATTCTTACCATATTGCTTCCGGCTTGAATAGCAGTAGGATAATCATTGCTCATACCCATACTAAGAACAGTAAAATCAAGGTTAGGGCTTTTTATGCTTTTGATTTTGTCAAATAGCAAGCGAAGTGATTTGAATTCATTCGATACCTCATTGATGTTGTCTGTAAAACTTGCCATCCCCATCAACCCACAAATTCGAATGTTTTCAAGTGTGGAAGTAGGATTTGCAATATCATAAATCAAATCCATGAGTTCATCTTCATCAAAACCGAATTTGGATTCTTCTTCTGCAATGTGTACCTGTAGAAGACAGTTGATGATTCGGTTGTTTTTCTTTCCTTCTTTATTGATTTCTACCAAAAGCTTCTTGCTGTCAATTCCATGAATGAGATGAACAAAGGGTGCGATGTATTTTACTTTGTTGGACTGCAAATGACCTATAAAATGCCACCTGATATCTTTGGGCAATTTGACTTGTTTGTCAGTTAGCTCCTGCACATAATTTTCTCCAAAATCCCTTACGCCTTCCCGATAGGCTTCCATCAAATCTTCAATGGGCTTGGTTTTAGATACAGCAACCAATGTTACTTTGACAGCACTCCATTCCTTAAGGAGCTCTTTATAAACTTCGGATTGAAAGGCCATGATGCAAAGGTAAAAAAAAAGTCCATGACCTTTTGGGAATCATGGACGATAAGAATGTATAATGGTAGTTTTATTTCAAAATAGTTCTGCTGATGACTATGCGTTGCACCTCGGAAGTACCTTCGTATATCTGTGTAATTTTAGCATCACGCATCAATCGCTCTACATGGTATTCTTTCACGAAACCATAACCTCCATGTATTTGTACGGCCTCTGTTGCTGTCCACATGGCTGTTTCACTGCTAAATACTTTTGCCATGGAACTGCTTAATGTATAGTCAAGGTGACTGTCTTTTTCCCAGGCAGACTTCAAACAAAGCAACCTTGCTGCTTCAATTTTGGTAGCCATATCGGCCAGCTTGAACTGGATGATTTGGTGATTCATGATTTCGGTTCCAAATGCTTTTCTTTGCTTGCTGTAGGCCAATGCCAATTCGTAAGCTCCGCTTGCAATACCCAATGCCTGTGCAGCAATACCAATTCTGCCACCTGCAAGGGTTTTCATGGCAAACTTGAATCCAAATCCATCTACACCAATTCTATTCTCTTTTGGCACTTTTACATCATTGAATAATATAGTGTGAGTGTCGCTGCCACGAATGCCAAGTTTGTTTTCTTTAGCACCTACTGCAACACCAGGCCAGTTTTTTTCAACAATGAAAGCATTGATTCCTTTGCTTCCTTTTGATGGATCGGTTTGTGCTATTACCAAATAAACGCTAGCACTGTTTCCGTTTGTGATCCAATTTTTTGTTCCATTGAGCAAATAATAATCACCATTGTCTTCGGCAGTTGTTCTTTGGGAAGTAGCATCACTTCCAGCTTCGGGTTCACTCAACAAAAATGCACCAATGTACAATTCACCGTCTTTTTTACCCTGAGCAAGAGGTGTAAGGTATTTTTGTTTTTGTTCTTCTGATCCATATTCCTGAAGACCGTAGCAAACCAAGCTGTTGTTCACACTCATACAAACACTCACACTGGCATCTACCTTGCTGATTTCTTCCATAGCCAAAACATAACTGATGGTATCCATACCACTTCCGCCATACTCAGGTTTTACCATCATACCCATAAAACCAAGGTCGGCAAGTTTTTCAATTTGTTCTTTCGGAAACTGTTGTTTTTCGTCTCTTTCAATTACGCCGGGCAAGCACTCGTTTTGTGCAAAATCTCTTGCGGCCTGTTGAATCATCTTTTGTTCTTCTGATAATTGGAATTCCATATAGCAATCTTATTTTGAGCAAAATTAATGCTTGACCCTACTTTCGCAATATTTATATGGTAAAATATTCGGCATGATCCCTATTTGCTGAATTTATTGCTTCTCTTTTTGTCATTAATTTGTATTTTCAATGCTTATTCTTTCATTTCAATAAATAATTTTGAACAGAGCAGCCCAAAATTTTAAAATTCAGAAATACATCGCTTTCTTGTCTGTTATTTTATTCATCTTAAAGGTTACTGCCTGGTACATCACTCATTCTGTTGCTATTCTTACCGATGCTCTCGAAAGTATTGTTAATGTTATTGCTGGTTTTGTGGGTTTATACAGTCTATACGTTTCAGCAAAGCCCAAAGACCAAGACCATCCTTATGGTCATGGGAAGGTAGAGTTTATATCTGCGGCCATTGAAGGGGTGTTAATTGCCGTTGCAGGAGTGATGATTATTAGGGAAGCAGTTTACAATCTCTATCATCCTCAAGAAATTCACCAGCTGGATAAAGGAATATACCTTGTGTTGTTGACTGCAATTGTTAATTATGTTGCCGGCAGTATTTGTGTTCGTACTGGAAAGAAGAACAACTCGCTCGCCCTTATTGCAAGTGGAAAACACCTGATATCAGACACCTACACCACCTTTGGGATTGTTACAGGATTATCGCTTATATATTTTACCAAGATTTGGTGGATAGATAGTGTTGTGGCCATTGTATTTGCATTGTTGATTTTATACACCGGATACAAAATTATTCGCTCTTCTGTAGCAGGAATGATGGATGAAGCGGATGTTGAACTTTTGGAAAAAATGGTATTGTTGTTGAATGAAAACAGAAAAGAAAATTGGGTGGATCTGCACAACCTCCGAATTATTAAATACGGTCCTATGATTCACCTTGACTGTCACCTCACTGTTCCTTGGTACTTAAACGTGCATGAAGCACACAACGAAGTAGAAAGTTTGTCGAAATTGGTTAAAAGTCATTTTGGAGAATCTGTTGAGTTGTTTGTTCATTCAGATGGATGTCTTGATTTTTCCTGCAAGATTTGTGATAAAAAAGACTGCACCAAGAGAATACATTCTTTTGAAAAAAAAATAAAATGGTCGATGCAAAACATTTCATCAGACAATAAGCACCAGATTTGACGTAAAAAGCAATTTAATGGCACTCGATAAAGAATATTGGGAAAACAGGTACCTGCAAAAGGATACAGGTTGGGATCTTGGACAAGTTTCTCCTCCCATTAAAGCATACATTGATCAACTCGAAAATAAAGAAATCAGTATCCTCATTCCGGGTTGTGGCAATGCGTATGAAGCAAATTACCTTTTGGAGAAAGGCTTCAGCAACATCACACTTGTTGACTTATCACCAACATTGGTTGAACAACTAATGTCGAATTTGAATGCCTGTCAATCTCAAAACATCAAAGTTATTTGCGGAGATTTTTTTTCCTTAAATAAAAAGTTCGATCTCATAATCGAGCAAACCTTTTTTTGTGCATTACATCCGAGTCTGAGAAAGGATTATTGCATAAAAATGAGTGAGTTGCTTGCACCAACAGGTAAGCTGGTTGGTTTGTTGTTCAACAGGTCATTTGAAAACAATCCTCCGTTTGGAGGGAGTGAAGAAGAATACGAAGAATTGTTTTCAACCTTTTTTCAAATTCAAAAAATGGAGCCATGTTACAACTCTATAGCGCCGCGACAAGGATCGGAGCTGTTTGTTAGTATGACAAAACGTTAACTCAAATAAATATTGTATCAATTGTTTTGCAACATGTGCAAAGTGTTTTTGATAATCGAAACACACTCTTGCATTTGTGTGGCATTGATGTTTAGTGGAGGTGCAAACCTGATTTTATCTCCGTGTGTGGGTTTGGCTAAAAGTCCATTATCTTTCAATGCAAGACAAAAATCCCAGGCTGCTTCAGGATTAGTGTGTTTAATCACTATAGCATTAAGTAAACCCTTGCCTCTGATGGTAGAAATGAAAGGGGAATCAATTTTACCGATTTCCTGCCTGAACAATTCGCCCATAACAGCTGCATTTTCGCACATGTTTTCATCTTTCAATACTTGAAGCGCTGCCATGGCAACTTTACAGGCCAACGGATTTCCACCATAAGTACTTCCGTGCTCTCCGGCTTTAATGGTTAGCATAATTTCATCATTACACAACACAGCACTGATGGGTAAGGTTCCGCCACTTAATGCTTTGCCTAAAATCAAAATATCGGGTTTGATCTCTTCATGGTCGCACGCAAGCATTTTTCCTGTTCTGGCCAAACCTGTTTGTATTTCATCTGCAATCATTAAAACATTGTATTTGTGGCAAAGTGCTCTTACGCCTTTAAGGTATCCATCATCGGGAACTACAACGCCAGCTTCACCTTGTATTGGTTCAAACATAAAGCCTGCAACGTTTTGGTCTTGAAGTGCGGTTTCCAATGCAATCAAATTGTTGTATGGAATAACTTCAAAGCCCGGCATAAACGGTCCGAATTTCTCATAGCTGCTGGGGTCGGTAGAGGAGGAGATAGCAGCCATTGTTCTTCCCCAGAAATTGCCTTCAACAAAAATAATTTTAGCCTTGTTTGGCTCAATGCCCTTTACAGTATAGCCCCACCTACGTGCTAATTTTATAGCTGTTTCTCCGCCTTCAACACCCGTATTCATGGGAAGAACTTTGTCATAGCCGAAATAGGAAGTAATGTAGGCTTCATATTCCCCAAGCAAGTTGTTGTGAAATGCCCTGGAGGTAAGGGTTAAAATTTCTGCTTGCTCTTTCAAAGCCTCTATGATTCGAGGATGACAATGGCCTTGGTTAACAGCAGAATAGCCACTTAAAAAGTCATAGTATTTTTTGTTGTCAATGTCCCAAACATATACCCCTTTTCCTTTTTGAAGAACTACTGGTAAGGGATGGTAATTGTGTGCGCCATATTTTTCCTCCAATTCAAGATAGTGAAGGGTGTTTGCAGATAATGCGTAAGTTGAATGCATAAAAAAGTAATAATAAAATGAAAAAATCAGTTGCAGCAGGATTCTCCTCCTAAAAAGTGGAGGTATGATTTTTAGGGCATTCAGTGATTGAGTAAATCAAGATTTGCCTGAAGGAACGCTGATAATATGGAGTTGCGATTTTCGATAATCAAATGTAGAAACTTAAATCCATTTGTAAAAATAAGTGGAAGGAATTTTGGGTTGAAAGTTTGCAGAAGAGGCTTCAAATATTCCATATACTGAACTTCCGCTGCCGCTCATAGAAGCATACATAGCCCCATTTTGATAAAGCATGTCTTTGATGGTTTCTACAGCAGGAAATTCTGAGAATACAACCTTCTCAAAATCGTTTTCAATGTATTGCCTCCATTCGCTAATCGGTAAGGCAATCGCTTTTTTAAGCGAAATATGATTGTTTCGAATATCAATTTTCGAAAACGCCCATCCGGTATTGATGTGAATTCCTGGATTGATTAATAGAATTTTATAGCCTTTCAAATCCATTTCTATCGGTTCAAGTATTTCTCCTCTTCCGCTTGCATGACAAGGTTTGTTCAATATAAAAAATGGGCAATCGCTACCTAACGTAGAGGCATAGTCGATTAACTGAGCTTCATCAAGCTTTAGTTTGAATTTGTCATTGATCAGCTTCAATGTAAAGGCGCCATCTGCAGAACCTCCTCCGATACCTGCTCCCATTGGTATGATTTTATGCAAATGAATCCTCAGTTTGTCTAAATGGGGGAAGTCCTTCATCAACAATGATGCGGCTTTTACACAGAGGTTGTCGGAAAAATTACCAGGGATATCAATTCCTGATGATTGGAAGTTGATGCGTTCCTGTTGATCAGCTGTTCCCGACAATACTTCTAAAATATCTCTGATGCCAATGGGGTAAAATACGGAGTTGATATTGTGGTATCCGTCAGCTCTTTTCTCGGTGATTTGCAATCCAATGTTGATTTTTGCATTCGGAAAACAAATCATGTTGCGTAAGATGTTGTGGTAAAATAAAAGGAAACAGACTGTTTATTTGCCTCTGTTTTTCAACTCATCTCTGATAGAAATAGCTTTGATGTAATCTTCCTGAGCTAGAACATCATCCAGCATGCTCATTAGCTCTTCAGTTTTATAGGAAGAAAGATCATCAGCTTTTTCTTGAAGTTGTTTGGAAGCAACAGGTGTCTTTCTTTGGCTTTTCTGTTCGGCATTTTCTTCGTCCATTTCAACTCCTGCGGAAGATAGTATTTCCTCATAGGTATAAATTGGACAGCCGAATCTCACTGCCAATGCAAGTGCATCTGAAGTTCTGGAATCAATTTCAACCTGGTCGTATTGAGACGTGCAAACCAATTTCGAATAAAAAATACCTTCTTGGTGGTCGCTTATGATAACCTCGTTTAGCTCTACGTTGAACGCAAGCATGAAGTTTTTCATCAAATCATGGGTCAAGGGTCTACTTGGACTCATTTTTTCCAATGCAACAGCAATTGCTTGTGCTTCAAATCCGCCAATTACAATAGGCAGTCTTCTGAGGCCATTTACCTCACCCAAAACAACTGCATAGGAATGAGTTTGGGTGATGCTGTGGGAGAGAGCGATAATTTCTAATTCAATTTTTTTCATATGAAGTATCCAAATGTAGAGTCCATCGCAAATATAAAAAAATAAGCCTTTCAACAGCGTTGAAAGGCTATGATTTTAGTTGGAACAGCAAAGTGTTTTATGCTGATTTTAGTTTTTTTATGGATTCGATAATTTTTGGTACCACTTCAAAAGCATCACCCACTATGCCATAATCTGCCGCCTTAAAGAACGGTGCTTCTGGATCCTTGTTGATAACCACAATGGTTTTGCTTCGGTTTACCCCTGCCAAATGCTGAATCGCCCCTGAAATACCAATGGCAATGTACAAGTTAGGAGCTATAGCCAAGCCTGTTTGACCAACATGTTCGTGGTGTGGGCGCCAGTGAATATCTGCAACTGGTCTGCTGCACGCAGTTGCAGCACCTAAAACTTCTGCCAATTCAGTTACCAAGCCCCAATTTTCCGGGCCTTTTAGCCCTCTGCCACCACTCACAACTACGTCAGCCTCGCTTAGTGGAACATCACCGGTGATTTTGTGTGTACCAGTAATTTCAATTCCCGCACTGGTTTGTAATGTCTTTACAGAAACCACCTCAGCTTGTCCATCACTAGAGTGTATGCCAAATGAATTCGGATTTACTGATATTATTTTCTGGGATGATTGGATTTTTATGTTCGCAAAAGCCTTGCCACTAAAAACGCTTTTTTTAACTACAAAACCATTGGATGTGTCGGGTAGCGCTACTGCTCCTGTAACCAATCCAGCTTTTAGAAAAACGCTTAGCGCAGGTGCAATTGCTTTGCCTGAAGTGTTGTTGGAAAAAACAATTACTTCAGCATTTTCTTGTTGAGCAATTTCTTGAATCACTTTTGAATAAGAAGTTGAATTAAAGCTGTTTAATTCCTGATTATCAAAATGATATACTTTTTTAATTCCGTAATTTCCGAGAGATTCCAGCTTATCATTTGTGCTTCCAATCACTACAGCAGTAGACGTAGTGCCAAGTTTTTTTGCAGTTTCATTTGCGTAAGAAGCGGCTTCGAGTGAAGCTTTTTTTATGCTTCCTTCCGACTGGTCTATATATACTAATACGCTCATATTGCTTTGGTTTGATTAGGTTAAAATTTAGATTGCTTTGGCTTCTTCGTGTAAAAGTCGAACCAATTCTTCCGGTTGGTCAGGTGATACCAATTTTACTCCGGCTTTCGCGGGAGGTAAGTCGAATGCAACAACAGAAGTTAGTTCTTCTCCCGCTATTGGCTCAACAACTTTGAGGGGTTTTGTGCGCGCGCCCATGATTCCCTTCATATTGGGAATACGTTGCTCTGCCATGCCTTTTTGGCAGCTCAATACTAGCGGTAGCGCTATTTTACAAGACTCTTCTCCTCCTTCAATCTCTCTGGTAATCATCGCGTTGTTTGAATCTATATTTAATTTAACTGAATGTGAAACGAAGGGCTTTTCCAAAAAAGCAGCAACCATAGCTCCAATGGAAGAACCATTGTAATCGATGGTTTCCTTTCCAGTTAAGATCAAGTCGTAGCTTCCCGATTTGGCAATTTCAGCAATCTGTGCAGCCACAAAATAACTGTCATTGCTTTCTGAATTTACCCGAATCGCTTCATCGCCACCGAGCGCCAAAGCTTTTCTGATAATGGGCTCACTGTCTGCTCCACCCACATTAATGAGGTGGATGACCGTTGAAGGATCGGCTTCCTTCAATTCAATTGCCCTTACCAACGCATACCATTCGTCGTAGGGATTTATGATCCATTGTACCCCATCACCCGCAAATTTCGTATTGTTATCTGCGAAGGCTATTTTTGCCGTGGTATCCGGGGTTTTACTGATACATACCAAAATCTTCATCGTCATGCATTTTAGGGTGAAAAATGACTTTTTTGAGAATGCAAATGTAGTCCGAAATACCCTTTCAAAAAAACAGATAAATGAGTCGTGTTGATAAAATTCTGGAAATGATGCAATCGGGTGGCAAAGATGCTTTCTTGCAGCATGCCCTTGCCTTGGAGTACATCAAATTGGGACAATTGGAACCTGCTTTGGAACAATTTCTGGACCTGCTTTCAGCAAATCCGGATTACGTTGGTTCCTACTACCATCTTGGAAAATTGTACGAAAGTTTGGGAGACGCCAACAATGCCCTTAATGCCTACGAAAAAGGTATGGAAGTGGCTAAAAAGTTGAAAGAACAACATGCCTACAATGAATTAATGTCGGCAAGAGATGAACTTTTATGATTTAAATGATGGATGCTATGCAGTTGATTCAAGCTTTTCAGCAGTTTGTTGCAGAAAAAAAACTCTTTTCAAAAAACGATAAGTTACTTATTGCCGTTAGTGGGGGTGTTGACTCCGTTGTGCTTTGTGAACTTTGTCATTGTTCAGGTTATCAATTTGCTATTGCTCATTGCAATTTCAAATTGAGGGGTGCAGAAAGTGATGAGGATGAAAATTGGGTAAAGAAGCTCGCTTCAACCTACAACGTTAAATGGTTCAACAAACAATTTGATACAGAAACATTTGCTCAACATCAACATATAGGTATACAGGAAGCTGCCAGAATTCTGAGGTACAAATGGTTTGAGGAACTGATAACGGTTGATGGTACACGAGCTTTTGACTATTTGCTTACAGCACACCACGCTGATGATAACGTAGAAACTTTGCTGATGAATTTTTTCAAAGGAACGGGCATTGCCGGTTTAACTGGAATTAAGCCCAAAGACAGTGGCATGGGCAGTCATCTTATCAGACCATTGTTGTTTGTTGCTAAAAATGAAATTCTGCAATTCGCTGCAGAACAAAAGTTAAGTTGGCGGGAAGATGCTTCCAACGCTTCCAATAAATACACCCGCAATTTTTTTAGGAATGATTTACTGCCTTCTCTCGCAAAACTCTTTCCGAAAGTAGACGAGCACCTACTCAACAATATTGCCAGGTTTGAAGAAATACAAGTGTTGTACAATCATTCGGTTAAACAATTCGCTAAAAAACTATTGATTGAAACAGAAGATGGTTTTCAAATTCCTATTCTGGGACTTTTAAAGACTCCTGCATACACAACTGTTTTGTTTGAGCTGCTCAAGCCCTATTCATTCACTGCAGCACAAACTAACGAGGTGCTTAAACTTTGCCATGCTTCCAATGGAAAGTATGTCTCATCCTCAACGCATCGCATCATAAGAAACAGAAAATGGCTCCTGATAACCAAGCTTAATACCAACAACAATAGTTTGTTTGTATTCGATAACAATAACATGAAGCTGACTGCAGGGGAATTTACCTTATCAATTCAAGCCTTTGAAGGAGAAGCCGCCATTTCTTCACAAAAGGATGTAGTTAGTGTAGATTCAAGTGAAGTTGCCTTCCCATTGCTTTTGCGCAAATGGAAGCAAGGCGATTATTTTTATCCCTTGGGGATGACTAAAAAAAAGAAAATCAGTCGTTTTCTTATTGACGAAAAATTATCACTTCCTGAAAAGGAAAAGGTTTGGGTTATTGAATCTGCCGGTCGAATTGTTTGGGTGGTGGGAAGAAGAATAGACAACAGGTTCAAAATAAAACCCTCAACAACATCATTTTTGCGTTTATCCATTTCCGAATAAGCTCGGATGTTTCAGTTGTTCAAGCAACGTATCAAACAAGCTCGGACTCTTTATTATTATCACTATTATCATATAAAGCAGTCCAAATAACGCTCCCCATAAGTGAGCATCATGGTTGATGTTGTCATTTGCTTTTTTACCCATGTAAACACAATAGGCTACAAAAAGTACGGCATATAAAGCTGCCGAAATTTTTAAGGCTCCGTATAAGTAAATGCTCTGCCATGGATCAAACAAAATAGTTGCAAATACTACAGCAGATACTGCACCCGACGCACCAAGCGATCGGAAGCCATAGTTGTCTTTGTGCTTCCAGTAGGAGGGTAAATCCGATAGCAAAAGGGCGCCAAAATACAAGGCAAGAAAAGTCACTGAGCTTCCAAGTTGTAAATGTTCAAGCAAAACCTCCAGGTTCAATCCAAAGAAAAAGAGGGTAAACATGTTGAAGAATAAATGAACCAAATCTGCGTGGATGAATCCGGAAGTTACCATCCTGTATAACTCTTTGTTCCTTTTGACATAATACGGCCACATGATGGTTTTATGAATGAATGCCGGACTGGAAAAGCCTATAATAGAAAGCAGCACATTCGCCCCAATAAGGTAAACGGTTATGGGCAATTCATTGTAATTCATCAATTTGTAATTTTATTCAGTTATTGTTCAGGGGAAAGCACATCTGCGTTTGATATGTTTCAACGCAAGTTAATCTTTAATTTGAATTTACGATTAAGGGTAATAATCCTTTGCACAACAATATCCGGCACTATATTCTCACTAACTTTGCAGCAAATTTTAAAACATGCTCGATAGTATTGAATCAGCTATACAAGACATTAAAAACGGTAAACTGGTAATTGTTGTTGACGATGAAGACAGGGAAAACGAAGGCGATTTTGTTACCGCTGCAAGAAACGTAACCCCTGAAGTAATCAACTTCATGAGCATGCATGGCAGAGGACTTATCTGCGCATCCATAACTGAGGAAAGATGTGTTGAATTGAACCTGCATCCTATGGTTACCGATAACACTTCAGTTCACGAAACAGCCTTTACTGTAAGCATAGATTTGTTGGGACAAGGCTGCACCTCCGGCATTTCTGCTCACGATAGATCCAAAACCATTCAAGCTTTAGTTAATCCGAATACACAACCCGAAGATTTTGGCAGACCCGGACATATCTTTCCTTTGCGTGCCAAAAAAGGCGGTGTTTTAAGAAGAGCAGGTCATACAGAAGCAACCATAGATCTTGCCAGACTAGCGGGCTTCGAACCGGCAGGCGCTTTAGTTGAAATCATGAATGAAGATGGCAGCATGGCCCGACTAACAGAGCTTAAAGAAATTGCGGCTAAGTTCAATTTGAAAATCATTTCCATCAAAGACCTTATTGAATATCGTTTGCAGACCGAAACCCTTATCAAAGAGGAGGTCAGTGTAAATTTACCAACCCTTTATGGTGATTTTCGATTGGTAGCATTTACCCAATTAAATACCGGAGAAACGCACCTTGCCTTGTGCAAAGGTTCCTGGCATAAAGAGGAGCCTGTTTTGGTAAGGGTGCACAGCAGTTGCATGACCGGCGATATATTAGGCTCTTTGCGTTGCGATTGCGGAGATCAATTGCACAAAGCCCTTAAAATGATAGAGAAAGAAGGAAAAGGACTGTTGTTGTACATGAACCAAGAGGGTAGAGGAATTGGGCTCGTTAATAAACTTAAGGCCTACAAACTTCAGGAAGAAGGTTTGGATACGGTGGAAGCCAACTTGAAATTAGGATTTGGTATGGATGAAAGAGATTATGGAATTGGGGCACAGATACTTCGTCACTTAGGAATTTCTAAAATGAAATTGATTACCAACAATCCTAAGAAAAGAGCGGGCATTCTTGGGTACGGACTCGAAGTTGTAGATACAGTGTCCATTGAAATACAGCCAAATTCGCACAATGAGAAATACCTTTTTACGAAACGCGATAAACTCGGTCACCAGATTTTAAAGAACAACTCCTAATTTCCTTAACTAAATTTTGGAGGTTGATTTCCATTAAGTAGACTTGAAGTAGTTATTTGCTCTTTTTGTTTTTCTTAAACAGATCCTTAAATCTATTTGCGTCTTTTCTGTAAGATAATTGTAGCCCTGATCTGTTTCGTTGGTTCAGGGTAAAATCTATACTACTTTTGTTGAAACCAATTACCCTTAATGAGCCGTCTTTGTTTATCAGCCATTCCACGTTGATATCGGGTGTAAGTAATCCTCTTCTTTCCAGTTGCTGTGCGTAAGTAGGGTTGTTGTAATCAAAATTACCCCCTACCAATGCTACTACTTTGTTGCTCAATAAAATTTTAAGTCCTGCTCTTACATTGGCTTGTA
>CANHMN010000012.1 GCA_947461645.1 Chitinophagaceae bacterium
AATACCAGCTTGGATTAAAAAGAAAACCTCGCCGGCCTCCGGGCAGAGCGGCAAATCCAGAGCTATTTGTTGCTCCTTCATTTGGACTATTCCACCCATAAGTATTCTTCAATGCACCACCAGCTGTATAACTTTGTGAACCGCAAGACGCTCCAGGCTCAGGACTACAACCATAAGGACATGAAGTATCAGCCTGTGGATCAATGCCTATTATCAATTTATTCCAATCACTTTCTGTTGCAACGTGCCACCCCTGAGGCGCCAAGCCTCTCGGATCTGTTACGGCATACCAATTATATAATCTGCCGTAAGTAGATGCATATGTAGCGCTATCATTTTTATACCAACACCATGCCCCCTCTGCAAGATTAGTCCATTCTAAAGAATCGATTACCTGCGGAATCGGATCACCATTTCTGTAAGTTGCTACATCCAAATTTTTACTGCTCCAAACCTGAGAGCCGATTGTTACAGAGGGCAAAGGGGTTACATAGGAAGTAGTGAAAATGCTGTCTGAACTGTATGCGGTTCCCAATGCATTTATTGCATAAGCTCTAATATGATAAGTTGTATTTGGATTAAGATTGGTTATATGACTCGAAAAGCTACCCGTTCCCTGCCCTTCATTAGTTTTTGAAGTAAAGTTTACAGTAGGATTAGGGCTAGTGCTCCAACAAAATCCACGAGCAGTTACATTAACCCCTCCATCGAATGTTACTTTTGCAGTAATTGTACATGTTGATGGTGAAATGAAGTCAATGCTTTTTGTGTTTACATTGGGAACGGAATTATTGATTACAGAATCCCTAAGCACTCTAACAGAAAGACCCGATTTTTTATATTCATTACTTCTGCAAATTTGATTACAGCTTAATGTTCTTGTTAAAACAAGAATCGAATCTATTTCGTCTCTACTCCAATAGTTTCCCGATTGACCCATCAGTACAAAGGGACCCCAATCGCCCCCTCTTAAACCACCAGTTTGTATAGAAAAAACAAACCCATTATTTGAGTTTGGATTGCAATTAGATGCTCCACCTGTAGAACTTGTTGTTATTGCCTCCATATTATAACAAGGATAGGGATATCCCTCATTCATGATAGATGTATCCTGGTCGGGATCCAGATTTTTTACTAAAATATTCCATTCATTGTCTGATGGAATGTGCCAACCTTGTGGAGCCAGTCCTCTAGGATCGGTTAACGCATACCAATTGTACAAACGACCATAATTAGCTGCATTGGCTGCACTATCGTTATTATACCAACACCATGCTCCTGTTGTAAGATTAGACCATTGGGTAGCATCCGTAACCTGTGGTATAGGATCACCATTTCTATAATTTACTACGTCAAGATTTTTAGTGCTCCATTTTTGTCTCCCAATTGTTACAGCAGGTAAATATGTCGGCGCCGATGATGGTGTTCCTAAAGTCAGGCTCATCCAGACAGTTCCATTAAATCCCTGCCATTCTCCATTTTCACCGCAATCGGTGCAATAAATCATAAGGCCTGCAGCGGGATTCGGTATAGCATTTCTTTGAGCAAATGTCATTCTAGGAGGAAGAAAGCCACTATTGGTTGAGGTTACATCCAACTTAGCAGATGGATCTGGTGTATTTGTTCCCACTCCAATGTTTTGCGCAATAGAAAAACTAGATTTACAAATAAAAATCAATAAAATAACTTTCTTCATTGATGGATGTTGTGGAGTAAAAATAAAGCAATATTGATTCATACAACTAGCTGATGAAAATAAATTGATCCGGTTTGGCATCAAGTAAAAGGCAGCCCTTGAGGCCGCCTTTTACTAATTTCATTTACTTTTTTACGTTATTGTTACCTGAACATGGTCCAACCTTTCCACCAAGCATCGCCAGATGCACAAGCTCCTCTGTAAGAAACAGGCGTGAACCAGGTTTGCAATTTGGTGTTGGTAAAATCAGCGCCCGACAAGGCAGGTGAGGCCGACTGTGGATTGAAATCTACGGAATTGTCGTATTGAAAAGGCGCACCAAGCTGCACTTCTGCTGCTGTAGACAACAATATATTGGCAAGTGATGACCCATTGATATAGTTTACAAAATCAGCAGCAGTCCAACCTGTAGGCGCAGAAGCATTAGCTGTGTAATTCAATTGTGTAGAATTTCCGGCAATAATATTATTTCCATAAACAGCAGATGCGGGAGCTGCCGTAAGGTTCAAATCGGTCGGAGTTCCTGTGCTTGCATCCAACAACCATCCTGTTGGCCATCCCATTACTACACTATTGAAAACACTTAGGGCACTGTTTCTTCTTGCATGGATACCTCTTCTGTAGTTAGAGTTTCCTGTATTGGAAAGCGTTGCTCTTGGTCCAATCAAAGTGAAATTTGAAAAAACAGCCGTTGTTTTAGGTGTGATAGTACTTCCCCCGGCATCATTGTCACTCTCAATTCCATTGCTTCCGCTGATGTCTGCTATGCTGCTGTCGCGAAAGCCTATGGCAAACTGTACTTTTCCGGAAAATCCATTATCGCTGTCAAAATCATCATCAAGCCCTTTGTAGGCAATAAGATGACTACAATTAACTGTGCCGCCAAACCATTCAAAGCTGTCGTCATTGGCATAGGAAACCTGAACATGGTCAACAATTGTTTGGTTTCCAACACCGGCAAGCGTCAAGCCATTGATTTCTTTATCTGGAAGAAAAGCATAGCCCGCATATTCAATTCTCACATAACGAAGAATTCCGCTGTTGTCTGCCGGATTTTGACCTTGCGTTACCGGCGTACCGAATAAACCCAATCCATCGCTATTGTTAATGCCTCCTTCTATTTCGCCTACTCCCGCTGTTCCATTGAAAGAGGCGTTTGTTGGGGCGTTTCCTAAAATAACCAACCCTGCCCAATCACCACGTGCAGGGCTAGACGCTTCAGAGGTGAAAACGATCGGCCTGTCAGGCGTTCCGTCTGCAATTATTTTAGCGCTTCTCGTTATAACCAATCCGCCGGTTCTTCCCTGCTCACCCACAATTCTTGTACCTGGCTCAATGGTAAGTATAGCTCCGTTGGTAACATACACCAGGCCGCGAAGCTTATACACGAAGCCTGATTTTAGTGTACGGTTAGCCGTTATTCTGCCCTCTAATACGGTATTCTCGGTTGTGCCGTTGTTGCTATTATCGGGAGTTCCATCAACCTCTATTTTTCTGCAGCCGATTGTCAAAGTAATCAAAAGGAGAATCCATGTTACATTCTTAATCATAATGTTGTTTTTGTATGGTTAAATGATTTTTTATTTCAATTGGTAAGCAAAAGACAGGTTAAAGTTTGTTCCATAATTTCTTCTGATGGCTAATACGTCTTTAGAGCCGCGCGCGTATTTTTTGTTGTTGTCGAGATCGTGATAGAAGTATCCCGGAGCATTCAGCAAATCGTTTATGCCGAAACGTATTTCTCCTTTTTTATTCGCAACTTTTTTAGACAATTGTATGTCGAGCAAGCCTCTTGGATTTTCCCATATATCGGAAATCGCTTCGCTTCCTACAAACAAAATCCTTCTTCCAATCTGATTGAACAGTAGGTTTGCCATAATGCCATGCTTCTCTAAGTCGTATTGCAAACCAATATTCAGCAAGTAAGGGCTTTGTCCCTGCAAAGGTCGGTTAACCGTTTCCGTTGTATCCGTCACTTTGCTGTAAATAAAACTGAGGTTTCCGGAAAGGGTAAAATGGCTCAGGAAAGAAATGAAATCAAGCTTTTTGCGAAACTCCAGCTCGCTTCCGAAACTTATGGCTTTGTCTGTATTGAGAATATTAAAGGTGTTGGATCCCGGGCCTGTTCTGTTGAAGTAATACTCTATAGGCTTGTCGAAATATTTATAGAATACTCCTACCGTAAACAACTCTCCGCCTCTTGGATAAATTTCATAACGGAGATCTATGTTCGAAACTTTTGTTCTTTTGGCCGATTTGTTTCCAACTACTTGCGCTCCCAATTCAAAATCATAAAATGCGAAAGGACTCAATTCCCTGAACTCCGGACGAACAACTGTTTGGCTCGCAGCCAGCCTGATATTGGTTGAAGCTGCCGGTTTAAATGTAAGATTTACGCCAGGTAGAAAATCATTCACGATAGAGCGAACGTGTCTTGGGTCATTAACATCTTTACTTCCCACTAACTGATCAAAGCTTTCAAATCTCACCCCCCACACGGCACGGAACTTTTCTGAAACCGCATTGTCCATTTGCAGATATGCTGCATTCAGGATATTGTTGGCCATATACCTGAAAGCATTTCCTGCAATTTCATTAAACTGAAGCTTATCGTTTCCTTCTCCAAAATTTTCGGTATTGAAGATTGCATTAGATGGCAACAATTTAAGCGCATTGCTTGCTGTATTGATAAAGAAAGGTCTGCTATCAAAAATTCTGTCCTTTTCCTGAAACATGTATCCTGCTTTCAGCATTTGCTTTTTACCCTTCCACATAAAAGGATAGCTAACATCAGTTCCAGCATTGTAAATGTAATCGTTGAGGAAACTGTAAAATATACTGCCGCTTTTCTGGCCGGCACCCAAACCAAGCAGGGCATAATAAGGTGCGGTGCTGTCACTTCCATCCTGGGTATAAAATAGCCTCCTCTGATCAGGAATATATTGATCAAGAATATTGAAACCACCATACCACCTCAATTTGATGTTTTTGCTGCTCAAATTGTGTTCTCCTGTTAGCTGCGTGTTGAAAAAAGTGTTTTGACGAAATCCAATTTCTATAGCCTTGATTCTGTCCCCGCTTCCGCCACCGCTGACAATATAATCTCTTCCATCAAACCTGTCAATTACATAATCACTTGAATTTACATTGATGATGTTTTTAAAAGTTATTTTGTTGTCTTTGTTAAGCTGATAAGTAAAATTGGCTAGTCCTCCTGCAAGGATGTCTCTGCTGTATTTTTTATTTTGATAACTCAATTCCACATCGCCTTCATTGTTGGCAATAAAAAGATTGTCAAAGGGCAGCTGTCTGTTTGAGTTGGAGTAAGTAAGCGCAACTATACTTGCCAGCTTACGTCCAAAAAGTTTTGTATTGGCACCGCCATTTATTTGAAAAGAGGTATTCAGTGGGGCTTGTGTTTCTGTTGAAGACCAAACATTACGAAACAACTTTCCGTAGTTTGTTTTTTCTGCAGTGTTGAGTTGACTGAAATTGTACCTCAATGGCAATTGCTCTGGCATTGCCCTGGTATTGTCTGCAATACCCAACCAATCCCATTTGCCGCCTTCTGATTGCAAGAAAGATTTACCAATGGTATTAGAATTGAATCCTGTTCCAAGTACAATATTTAAAAAGGAGGAAGAAGGTACATCTTTGGTTTGTACTTGAACTAGTCCACCAGCCCACTCGCCTGGCAACTCCGGAACAAATGTCTTGTTGATGATGATGTTCTCTATCATCGCTGACGGAAAAATATCAAAACTGAACGTTTTTCTGTCAGGTTCAGTGCTGCTTAGTAAGATTCCGTTTAACATAGCTTGGTTGTACCTATCGCTCAACCCTCTGATTACCAAAAATTTTCCGTCCTGAACAGAAGCTCCCGGCACTCTTTTCAAAACTTCTCCGGTATTTTTATCCGGACTTCGGCGAATAGCTTCAGCACTAACTACCTGAGCAACAACAGATGTGTTTTTTTGAACAGCAATAAGTGCACCTGTGGTTTCCTTCCTAACGGAAGAACGAACCTCAACGCCCGTCTCCGTTCTTCTCACTTGCTCCAATACCACATTTAAGGTAAGAAGCTGTCCTTCTTTAACCTCAATGTCTTCAACAAGCTTGGAGTTATAGCCTACTGCTGAAATTCTGATGTTGGTTTTAACAGAAGCAGGAATTGTTATTACATACTTGCCATCGAGATCAGCAGCAATTGATTTGCCTGTAGAAATCACCATTATGGTGGCGCCGGGCAAACTGATGCCGGTGTTGGCGTCAGCAATCCTTCCTTCTACTTTGGAGTTTTGAGCTTTCAGATTAATACTGAATAAGAATGCAGTCAGTAGCAATACTGCTGAAGCAATTAGTTGTTTTTTCATCGGTTGCAAAATGACAACATCAGTGTTACCTCAACGTAAAGAAATTGTTATCGGATTATTACCCTTATGTTACCAAATTGTTAAGTAAATGACTTAAATGCTGGTTTTTCAGGGGTTTCGAGGGTTATCGAATTGTTAAGCAGGCCTGTGCCTGAAATTCAACAAATCAATGCGTGTAATTATTTACATTTGTCGCTAAATCAATCGTCTATGGCTTTCAATACCGTCTTAAAATTTTTCCTACCCAAAGACAGGGTCTTTTACCAACTTTTTGAAAATGTAGCTGAAGTGCTTGTTAAAATGGGTAACAAACTCAAAGAGGTTGTTAACGAACCTGATTTCGAGCAACGAGGGAAACTCATTAAAGAGGTAGAAGACATGGAGCATATCAATGACGAATACACACACAAAATCTTCACTGAGCTTGGCAAGAATTTTATTACGCCGTTTGATCGCGAAGACATTCACTATTTGGCTACCTCTCTTGATGATATTGCCGACTACATCTATGCTTCGGCGAAGAAGATAAATTTCTACCGTGTTGATCCGAATGATATCGGTATTCAGAAAATGGGCGACCTTATTGCACTTGGTTGCGTTCAGGTACACAAGGCCGTAACTGAGTTGCGCAACATGAAAAACATGCGCCAAATCACTGATGCATTGGTAGCCATTAACAGTATTGAGAATCAGGGTGATGATATTTTTGACATGAGCATTGAAAGATTGTTTGCAACAGAATCTGATGCCAAAGAAGTCATCAAAAAAAGGGAAATCTATCAAATCATGGAAGTGGTAACTGATAAGTGTGAAGATGCTGCCAATGTGATAGAAAGCATCATCATCAAATACGCATAAACCGTTTCGGCATATAAAATCTATTTTACAATTCCTTCAAAAAGACGGTATGACGCTTCTTGTTACTATAATTGCACTTGCCCTCATTTTCGATTACATCAACGGCTTTCATGATGCCGCAAACTCCATAGCTACTGTTGTATCTACCAAAGTGCTAACGCCCGGCCAGGCAGTTGTTTGGGCTGCATTGTTCAATTTTGTTGCCTTTTTTATTTTCAAAGACCATGGCGTAGCCAACACCATAGCCAAAACCGTAAAAACAGAAGTGGTTAATGGCCATGGCATGCTGCTGGTAATATTTTCCGGATTGTTGTCTGCCATATTTTGGAACTTGTTTACCTGGTGGTATGGTATTCCCTCCTCATCTTCTCATGCTTTGATAGGATCTTTTGCTGGAGCAGCAATTGCATTTGGAGGATTTTCATCGATAAACGGAGAGCCAATTTTGAAAACAGTTTCTTTCATACTTCTTGCCCCCGTTATAGGAATGATTGTAGCATTCATCATTTCCCTTTGGTTTATTCATTCTTTTAAAAAAGGATGGAGACCGAAAATCATTGCTTTGATTGTGTTTGCACTTGTTGCATATTTTCTTTCTGAGAACCTGGAAAGAAATCCTGAAAATCTCAAAACCCATTTTGAAAGTCCCTTCCTGCGCATCCTATTCCACTCTTCCAATTTTAAATGGATATTGCTATCATCCATACTTGTAATCATGGCAGGCTTCACCGTTTTTTTAAGCAGTCTCAATGCCAACAAAGCTAACCTATGGTTTAAAAAACTTCAGCTGGTTTCTTCAGCCGCATTTAGCATTGGGCATGGTGGTAATGATGCACAAAAAGTAATGGGTATCATCATGGCTGCATTGATTGCCTATAACCCAGCAGTTTATTCTCTAGATAATATGGTTTGGTGGGTGCCCCTGGCGTGTTATGCGGCAATTGCGCTTGGCACAATGAGCGGAGGCTGGAAAATCGTAAAGACCATGGGAACTAAAATCACTAAAGTGACACCCTTCGAAGGGGTTGCTGCAGAAACAGCAGGTGCCATTACTCTGTTTGTAACAGAAGCTTTGAAAATTCCGGTTAGTACCACACACACCATTACAGGTTCTATAATTGGTGTCGGTGCAACAAAAAGGCTATCTGCTGTGAGATGGGGAGTTACGGTTAATCTGCTTTGGGCCTGGATACTTACTATTCCAATCAGTGGGATATTAGCGGCTATTTTCTATCTTATCTTGAATTATTTTGTAGGATAAAACCTCATAAACAAGCCGACTGCTCTATCTTTGATGCTGCTGAACTACTGTAATTTAGATTGATCAGTATGAATAAATTATTCCTATGCAGAAAATACTTGTCACAGGAGGTTGCGGATATATAGGATCTCACACCATTGTTGATTTAATCGAAAATGGTTACGATGTTATCTCCATAGACAACAACAGCAGGAGCAACCCTGAAATCATGCAAGGAATTGCAGCGATTACAGGAAAATCGATCAAGAATTACAAAGTAGACCTTTGCAACTTCGAAGAAACACAAGCCGTTTTTCAGGAAAATACAGACATCGACGGGGTTATACATTTTGCTGCGTTTAAAGCGGTTGGCGAATCAGTCGAAAATCCCCTGCTCTATTTCAACAACAATATCGTTTCGCTCATTAACATCGTGAAGTGCTGCGATATTTTCTCTGTTCCCCATTTTGTTTTCTCCTCCTCCTGCACTGTTTACGGCAATCCTGATGAAAGTCCGGTTACAGAAAATACCCAATTAAAAAAAGCGACTTCACCCTACGGATACACGAAGCAAGTAGGAGAAGAAATTGTAGAGCAATCTGCAGCTGCAGGAATCTTCAACGCTACTTTGTTGAGGTATTTCAATCCGGTTGGAGCTCACCCCAAAGGACATATCGGCGAATTGCCTATAGGCAAACCTGCCAACCTTGTTCCTGCTATAACGCAAACCGCAATTGGCAAACTGCCTCAAATGCAGGTTTTCGGAAACGATTACCCTACAAAAGACGGAAGTTGCGTGAGAGACTATATACATGTTTGCGATATCGCACACGCGCACACGCTTGCGCTGCATCGTTTATCGAAAAATAAACAGGAAGAAGCTTGCGAAGTGTTTAATCTTGGCTCCGGAAATGGTTATACCGTTTTTGAGGTGATTGATACCTTTGAAAAAATCAGCCAAACCAAACTCAATTTCAGCGTAGCGGCAAGAAGACCTGGTGACGTTATCACTATCTTTGCCAACAACGAAAAAGCGCAGGAAAAACTGAGCTGGCATCCAAGATTTAATTTGGAGGAAATGATGCAAACTGCTTGGAATTGGGAAAAACAATTGGACAACCTAAAATAATCAACCTTATATGCTTGACGCAATTCAATCAACCGGAAAAAAAGACACCCGTAGCGGATTTGGAGACGGTATTCTGGAAGCAGCCCGCAAAAACAAAAACATTGTGGCTTTAACAGCAGACCTTGCGGGTTCGCTCAAGCTGAATGGATTTATGAAAGAATTTCCCGAAAGGTTTATTCAATGCGGAATTGCAGAAGCAAATATGATAGGCGTTGCAGCCGGTTTGACCATCGGCGGAAAAATTCCTTATACCACCACCTTTGCCAATTTTTCTACAGGCAGAGTTTATGACCAAATCAGACAGAGCATCGCCTACAGCGGTAAAAATGTAAAAATTTGCGCCTCTCATGCCGGACTTACATTAGGCGAAGACGGCGCTACGCATCAAATACTGGAAGATATTGGTCTTATGAAAATGCTACCGGGCATGACTGTAATTGTACCGGCCGATTACAACCAAACAAAGGCCGCCACAATGGCCATTGCCGACTTTCAAGGACCGGTTTACCTCAGATTTGGCAGACCTTCATGGCCGATATTCACAAAAGAAGAAGACTTTATAATCGGTAAAGCCCAGCTTTTAGCTGAAGGTTCCGACGTATCTATTTTTGCATGTGGCCATATGGTTTGGAATGCTGTTGAAGCTGCAAAAATGCTGCGTGATAAAGGCATATCCGCTGAAATCATCAATATTCATACCATCAAGCCGCTTGATGCAGAAGCTGTGGTTAAGTCTATCCAAAAAACAAAATGTGCCGTTACTGCCGAAGAACACAACATCATTGGTGGATTGGGTGACAGTATCGCACAAGTTGCTGCATCTAAACATCCGATTCCTATCGAATTTGTAGGAACAAAAGATACTTTTGGCGAGAGCGGCACCCCTGCGGAGCTTTTGGTAAAATACGGACTCGATCCGCAATCCATAGCATCTGCTGCTGAGAGAGCCATTGCCAGAAAATAATTTGAACTTAGCAGAGAAGTTTACATCCCTTTTAAACCAGTTGGCACAAACGCAGTCAACTGTCTCCTTTTTTGAGCATGTCTTCCATTCTTGACGATAACGAGCTGGTTTTAGCATTCAAAACCGGCAACAACAAGGAATTTCCTTTTACCTGTATTGTAAAAAAATACCAGGAGCGCCTTTATTGGCACATCAGAAGAATGGTGGTGATACATGAAGATGCTGATGATGTTCTTCAAAATGTTTTCATAAAGGTTTGGAAGGGGCTGGATGGATTCAGAGGAGAAAGTCAGCTGAGCACTTGGCTGTACAAAATAGCCACCAACGAAACTTATACCTTTTTGGAAAACAGAAAAAAAAGGATGGCCAATTCGCTTGACGATGTTGAAAACGATCTAGCCAATAAAATAAAGGCCGATGAAAGATTCGATGGCAATAAAATTGAATGGAGGCTTGAACTTGCTATTCAAACTTTGCCGAACAAACAAAAAACAGTTTTTATGCTTCGCTATTACGATGAAATGCCGTACGAAGAAATGAGCAGGGTATTGGGTACAAGCGAAGGCGCTTTAAAAGCAAGTTATCACCATGCTGTAAAAAAAGTAGAAGAGTTTTTGCTGCAAGAACAATATTAGTTAATATGAAAAGAGATGAAGCTATAAAAAATGAATTGACTGATTTGAGTCCGCTGGTTGCCGGGATTGAACCTCTGCCAACCAGGGAAGCACCATCTGGATATTTCAACGAAATGCCGAACAGCATCGTCAGCAGATTGAAAAGTCTTGATGAAAATTCAGACCCTTCAACAATTTTGGAAAAGGCAGACAAGGCAAATTTGCTTACTGTGCCAACCGATTATTTTGAAAAACTTAATGACAATATTTTATTTAAAATAAAAAGCAGCAAATCATCTGCACGCACCGTTTCAATGTCCTTTATAAAATGGGCCGCAGCAGCTTGTGTAATTGGACTAATCGGCTACAGCGTTTACAACAAATTCTTTTTTACAAGCACAGAAAAAGAGAACGACAAAGAATGGCAAGAATCTTTTAAGCTTTCAAAAGCAATCATTCAAAAAAACGAATTTGACCTTTTTTTAAACCAGCTTGATGACAATGCCATTGTTGACTTCCTTCAGGAAAACGGACATGACATAAATGCTGCACTATTGGCTTCGATTACAGAAACGGAGAAGATTAATGATGTTAACGAGTATTTTTGTGATGACGAAAATCTTAGCCTGATGTTGAATGACCTTAGCATAACTGAAAAACAATAAAACTACTTTTATCAACTACCTTCAAAGTATAAACATGAAAAAGTCAATACTATTTTTACTGCTTTCCTTTACTTTACAAGGGTTCGTGTGTTTCGGACAAGACTTTTCAAATCGTCAGGGGCAGGGAAGGTTCCAAAACAGAGCAGGAAATGGAAAAGATAAAATTCGTGCATTGTACATTGCTTACATCACACAAACTATTCAGCTAACAGATGTTGAAGCTGAAAAATTCTGGCCCATTCACCGTGAATATGAAAGGGAAATGAAAAATTCCAAACCCAATCAAGACAATGAAATTGAAAAAGAGGAATTCGTACTCGGTATCAAGAAAAAATACAAACCTCTCTTCTCAAACATCATTGGAAATGAAAGGAGCAATAGGTTTTTTAAGAAAGACAAAGAATTCAGGGATAAACTTATTGAAAGACTAAGAGACAAAAGGCTTGGCAACAACAGAAGAGGTAAGGGAAACAATTAAGCATTCCGTTTATTTAGCAAAGGAAATGGTTGGCGTTTTGATGTCATGGTAAAATAGAAATGTCCAACCTTCTGTCTGGCCTTTCTCCCACCACAGCCTTCTCAGTTCAGTTGTTTTCTTCCCATCAAAATCATATTTGGCCACAAACCTGCTTTTCATCTGTTGCAATTGCGGCGCATCATCGCCACCGAAAAACAATATCTCGTTGTTTTCACGTATCCAAAAAACCTGGTGAAAAGCGGAATGAGCACATGTAAGTTCATAGTCAATGTATCCGTCAATAGTGCCCTTTTCCTCTTTAAGCAAACATAGTTTTTCGGATGAAGTCAATTTCGCAAACTGCTCAGGCAAATACGATGCGCTTTCATTTTTTGAGGCATAGTCTAGCTCCTTCTCGTGAACGTAATAATATGCATTGGGAAAACTTAAAAAACTTTGTTCCAGTTGTTTGTCGTATTTACAGATGCCACCTGCGTGATCTTTATGTAGGTGCGTCATCAAAACCTTTGTTACATCCATCGGATCAATACCGTTTTCAACAAGATTTCTGTGAATCTGAAGCACATCATCCTTGTCACTAAATCCCAAGCCCCCATCAAGAACAATGATGTCTTTTGACGTTATTACAGCGAAAGGCTGAATTTCAACAAGCAAACTTCCTACAGGCCTTTGCTGCAAATCGTCGGTTGATTTATTGAACGGAACAAAAGCCTTGGTGTGATCAATCGTAAAACTTCCTTCGCTTAGTGGAACAATCTTCATAGCAAAACGATCTATTTGTGTTGAATTGATGGCAAAATTATTCTTTCATATCGACAATGCCTGAAAAATTGATGAAAGGACAGCTTATGTTGGAACAATGGAGAAATTACTTCGTAATTCTACGCGAATTTTTGCGCGGCATTGGTTAATAGTACTCGATTTTTCTACTTTATGGTTTTTTGAGGCTGGTGTTTGCAATAACTAAGAATGGTTTCCGTTTTTGCTGCATTACCCTATTAACCCAATGAAAACCCTATGGAAAAAGTAATCGCAGTTGTTGTTTCTCACAATCGTCACCATCTTTTGGTGGATTGCATTCAATCACTAAGAAATCAAACAAGAAAGCCGGATGAAATTCTGGTTGTAAATAATGGCAGTTCTGACTATACTTCCGTATGGCTCGATAAGCAGGATGATCTTGTGCATTTGTACCAAGATAACCTCGGATCGGCCGGCGGATTTCATACAGGCATCAAATGGGCTTATGAGAAAGGATACCAATGGATTTGGTGCATGGATGATGATGGTTATGCCAAAGAAGATGCGTTGGAAGTATTGTTGAATCAAAATGAAAAACAACCTGTGCTGCTCAATTGTGCAGTGCTGAACAAAGAGGATAGACGTTCTTTTGTATGGAAGACCGGTAACTTTTCGTTTATTGATGAAGTAAAACAAGACATTGTTAACGGCATCGGACATCCCTTCAACGGAACCCTAATTCACAGAAATATTGTTACACTAGTGGGATTGCCCAACGCCAACCTTTACCACAGAGGCGAAGAAGTGGAATATTTTTACAGGATTACAAAAACTTTTAAAATTGATGCCAAAACGGTTATCGGAAGTGTTTACTTTCATCCGCCTACCAAATATTCTTACAGCAAGGAGTGGAATTTGAAAGAATCATGGAGCACCTATTTTCATGTAAGAAATCAATACAGCATTATGAAATCAAAATACAATAATGCAATGAAAGCTTGTTTTGCTTATGCTGGTTTCGTTGTTTCTTTTGTTTACAACGTATTGGCTACTCAAAAAAATGACAGGCTCAAAAAATTAAACTTCATTTTTAATGCCGCAATTGATGGAATAACCAATGACAGCAGCCAAAATTCGGAAACAGTTAAAACCTCCATTCATTCTCTTTACCAAAACAACTTTTACCAAAAATTAGTCAACCCGTTTAAAAAATATTTATTGAACTTATTTGTACCATCATACACTGAAACCACAAATCATGTTACCGTTTAGTTTGTTTATTTGTTTATCAAATCATCCCGTTTAATACGGGATTTTTTGTTTTATAGAAATTGCCACCATCCTGTATATAAAATCAGTAATTTTATTTTTCAACTTGTAAAATATGTCATCGGTACAAAACATTGAGGCGCTGAATAAAGAAAACGAAGAGTTGCGAAAAGAGAATGCCGAGCTGAATTACCTTTTGGAAATCAAGGAGGAGGCCTTGCTTGATGCGCAAAAAGCTGTAGAGCGTATGACCGAAATGAAGAGCAAGCTTGAAGATCAGCTTTATGCTTTTGAACAAATGCAGCTTCACTTGGAAGACCAGCAACGAAAAACGGAAGGTTTAAGCAAAAGAGAGGCTTCCTTGGAAGAGGAAGTCATCAGCAGTATTTCAATGGAAAAATCCTATTATGAACTACTTGATGAACTGAACAGCATGAAAGCTGCATTGTCAGATGCGAATGACAAACTAGAGGAGATTCCATTGTTGTATCAGGAACGTTCAAAACTAAAATCGAGAATTTCGGCATTGGAAAGCGATTTGGGTTTTGCGCTTTCTCGCAATAGCCTGTACAATTCCTAAAACCAACCTCATTCTTTTACGTTACACTTAAGAAACTCAACATGCTCAATCCAGCCGATATTAGAAGAGATTACAAACTGCAAACCCTTTCTGAAAAAGACGTTGCTGAACATCCAATCAAGCAATTTGACAAATGGTGGGAGCAGGCCATTAACAGCAATATTGATGAGGTAAATGCCATGACACTTGCAACTGTAAGCAAGGATGGTCAGCCATCAGCTCGCATTGTTTTATTGAAGGGTTATGATGATAACGGATTTGTGTTTTTTACCAATTACAACAGCAGGAAAGGTCACGAATTGCAAAACAACAATAAGGCCTGTTTGGTTTTTTTCTGGAAAGAGCTTGAACGTCAGATAAGAATTGAAGGGAGTATACAAAAAATCAGTGCCACAGATAGTGATGCGTATTTCACATCAAGACCCACCTTAAGTAAAATTGGCGCATGGGCATCTCCGCAGTCTGAAGCTGTTCCTTCAAGAACTTACCTCGAACAACGTTTGAATGAAATGGAGAAAAATTTCAACGGAAAAGAAATCCAAAGGCCAGAGGATTGGGGCGGCTATATCCTACAACCCAATTATATTGAATTCTGGCAAGGAGGAGAAGGAAGGCTACACGACAGAATATGCTACAACCTTGATGATGATGGAAAATGGAGTACAGGAAGACTTGCTCCTTAGAAAAAAGAAGTTGATTAGCTGATGGATGCACCAACTAACCAACCTTTGAATTATTTTTTCGCTGCTTTTTTTGCTGCGTTTGCTTTTACTGTGGCTTTAGATTTGGCTGGTCTAGCCTTACCGAAACTGCCTGCAAAAGTTTTACCTTTTTTGGTTTTGATGTCTCCGCGTCCCATAGTTGTATAGTTGTTGAATGATAAAAGTAGTAATAAAAAGGCAAGACACCGAAGCGCCTTGCCTTTAAATCTTTTTTGTGCATTAGATTTTAGCAGACAATTCTTTACCTGCTTTAAACTTAGCAACTTTTTTAGCTTTGATTTTGATCACAGCACCGGTTTGTGGGTTGCGACCATTACGAGCAGCTCTCTTAGTTACAGAGAAAGTACCGAAACCTACAAGGGTAACTTTGTTACCGCTTTTCAAAGTTTTGGTAACTGCCTCAACGAAAGAATCTACTGCAGCGTTTGCCTGAGTTTTTGTGATGCCGGCATCATCAGCCAATTTAGCGATTAAATCTGCTTTGTTCATAATAAAAAGTTTGAAATTTTAGTTGGAACAAATATAGATGCTTTTTGAAATCAACAAAATTATTTTTGAAAAATAAAAATTTTGAAAAAATGGCTGTAACCCTTATTAGTAGCTATTTAGAGCGAGTTTCCCTCTCTCCTACCAAGGCTTGTAAAACAAGTCTGTTTCTCTGAAAGCCTTTACTGCATTGCATTTCAGCTCTTGTCTTTTGAAATCCTTTGTCAGCAAGGGTTTTGAGGTATACAAAAAAAACAATTACAAAAAACAATCTTTTTTAGGTTTTGCACAATTAGTTCACAATTTCCATAACTGTTCGAAAGGCAATAAAGCTGTCGCCCCATTTGTCAAATGATTTTTGCCTCAGCGCCGATGCGTGCTTTTCAATGTATTGATTGTAAGAAGCTTTGCTCTCCGCTTTGTATTGAACGGCATAAGTAGGTCCTTCGCTGTCATCCACTTCCAGTAGCCTCAATAGCGTATACTCCTGGAAACAGCCAGTAGCCATTACTTCAGGGATATGCTCCTCTTTAAGCCAATCAAGCCAGTCTGCACTTATTTTATTGGCCACTTTTATAGTGACGTTGTAAACAAACATCTTTTATTTGGTTTTGATTTCAAGATAAATGGGACAATGATCACTGTGTTTAACGTCGGGGTAAATTTCGGAAGACTTAAGCTGCTTCTCTAAATTGTTGGTGCAGCAGATGTAATCTATTCTCCAGCCCTTGTTGTTTAGACGAACACTTGGGAAGCGTTGGCTCCACCAGCTGTAGCGATGTGGTTCTTTATGAAAATACCTAAAAGTATCAATCCATCCGGATTGAATGAATTTCGTCATCCACGCTCTTTCTGGAGGTAAAAAACCGGAAGAATTTTTATTTCCCTTGGGGTCATGAATATCAATTTCCTCATGCGCAATATTGTAATCGCCAACAAGAATCATTTTCGGGTTGTCTTTTTTTATTTTTTCAAGATAGTCATACATCTCATCAAGCCACTGATATTTATAAGTTTGTCTTTCCTCTCCTGAAGTACCTGATGGAAAATAGGCATTGATTAATTTGATATCGCCGAATTGCAATTCTATAACCCTTCCCTCTGCATCGCTCATGTGGTAACCGTTCCCTTTTTTAACCGCTGTTGGTTTTATTTTTGAAAAAATGGCAACACCAC
>CANHMN010000013.1 GCA_947461645.1 Chitinophagaceae bacterium
ATACGACCAACGGTTTGATTAGTACCGTCCACAACATACCAGTTGCGTTTTACGGTAGCCTCGTTCGCATGCTTAGTGGTGAAATGTAATTTACTCATTGTACTTTTTTTTAGATGATGCCGTAGCTATCCCTCCGGCAATTTTAATTTAGGAGTGCGAAGGTAGGAGACTTTACCTTTTTTCGGTAGCATTTGAGGGATTATTTTTTATTGAACCTTTGTAATCGATTGATTTTCAATAAAAAAATTGTTTACTTTTTTTCATACACCCTATTTTTGGGTTGTTTTTATCAAAAACCGGGTTTTTTCTAAAACGGAAAGCGTGTTTTATGAACATTTTTGACCCTCGGTTTGTTGCTGTTTTGTAACTCTTTTAATTTTTTTTAAAATGAATGATACTTCGCTTCACCCACAAACTATAGCCTTGCAATTTGAGATTGCCGCTCTCAGAGAGCAGATTGTAAATCATAAGGTATATGCTGTTATTCGTTCCTTGGATGATCTCAGGATTTTTATGGAATACCATGTTTTTGCCGTTTGGGATTTTATGTCTCTTCTGAAATCGCTTCAAAAAGACCTTACCTGCGTATCCGTTCCTTGGCTTCCGGTTGGCTCGGCCGATACCCGGTTTTTAATCAATGAGATTGTAGTAGGTGAGGAATCCGATGTGGATGCCGATGGAAACCGAAAAAGCCATTTTGAAATATACCTTGATGCTATGAAGCAATCAGGTGCGGATGTTTGTGCCATCCAACAATTCACATCAGCACTGCATTCCAATGGAGGAAATGTGGATCAAGCGCTTAACTCTACAACAATACCCCCAGCAGCTAAGGCTTTTGTTGAAAACACTTTTCGCATCATCAACAGCCAAAAAACACATGCTACCGCCGCTGCTTTTACTTTTGGCAGAGAAGATCTTATTCCTGGAATGTTTCATTCACTGATAAATGACATCAACCAGAACTTTCCCAACAGCATTGCAGTGTTTAAGTATTACCTCGAAAGACATATTGAAGTTGATGGCGACCATCACAGTCACTTGGCGCTTGCTATGACGGAACAGCTTTGTGGCAACGACGAAAAAAAATGGAGCGAAGCCACAGCTGAAACTGTAGCATCGCTCCAAAGTAGGATAAAATTATGGGACGGCGTTTATGAGGAAATTATTTCCCGTAAAAACTAAACTTACATTTGTTTTCTGTTTCCGTCTACATCAAGCTCGATAATATCATAACCCATTTGTTGCAATCCGGGCATGATTTTTTCTTTGTCACCAACCAATAGAATGTTCAACTTATCGGTTTGTAACCACTTTTTAGCCAAAGCATTGATTTCATCCTTGGTGATGTTTTCCAAAATTCCATTTTGTACATCGATGTAGTTGCCTTCCAAATTGTATTCCATCAAGCGAGAAATAAATCCTGATTTCTGGCCCGGCGTTTCATATTGCAAAGCATCTCTTTGTCCGATAGCGCTCTTCATAAATGCAATTTCTTCGTCGGTAATTCCATTTGCAGCATAGTTGTTCATTTCTTTCAGTACTTCTCTAAGCGCACTGTCTGTTGCATTGGCTCTGATACCTGAGCTGAAAGTGTATTCAACACTGTATTTGTTGCCACTGAAGTTAGATCTTGCGCCATAAGTCCATGCTTTGTCTTCCCTTAAATTAAGGTTCAATCTGCTGTTGAAGTTTCCGCCAAGTACGTAGTTCATAAGGTCTGCTTTGTAAAACTCACCTGTCAATTCGTAAGGCATGTCTATCACTTTACCAACCCTGAATTCTGTTTGAGCTGCTCTTGGTACATCAACAATATAAATCGTTGTTTTGGCTATTGCAGGAGCTTTTGTAGGTTTTACCAATTCGATTTTTTTGCTGCCTATTTTATCCAAAAACTTCAGTTTTGGCAGGATTTCTGCTTCAGTAACATCACCTACAATCACAATTTTGGCATCCTTTATGCTCATGTTGTTTTTATAGTATTCTTCCACATCGCTCAACTTCATGTTTCTCACCGTGTATTCGGTACCGTTATCACTCATTCCCATGATATTGTCGGTTCCGTAAGTCAGTTTGTCATAAACATTGCTGGCGATGGTTGAGGGCTGAGATTTTGCTTGCTTGAATCCTTCAATTGCTTGTTTTTGCAAACGGTTGAATGCATCCTGATTGAATACCGGCTCCAGCATTCTTTCTTCAAGAAGTGCAATTGTTTTGTCTAGGTTTTTCTTAAGCGTCTGCATGCTGAAGCGAATACCATCGAAAGAATTGCCGGCGCTCACGCTGCTTCCCAACTTTTGAAGTTCAACGCTCATTTGCTCAGCAGTATGCTTTTTGGTGTCTTCATTCAACATGCTGCCAACAAATCCTGCAAGCCCAATTTTAGAGGTATCAGTTGCCTGAGCCAAATGACCGCCCTTCAAAGTAATGGAAATATTTACCACAGGCAGCTCATTGTACGCCGCACCAATTACCCTCGCACCATTTTCAAGTGATTTTTTCCAATAGGCAGGAACTTTGGCACTTGGATTTGCACCAAAACCTGGCATTTTAGACCTGTCAAAATTATCTTTTCCTTTGTTGTATTTCAATCCTTCATAACCATAGTCCGGATTTTTGTAGTTGGAATTGTCAATGGTATAATTGTCTGCAGCAGCTGGACCGTTTTTGTCAGATTTAGTCAACACGCTAACAGTAACGCATCCCTTGTTTTTGATGTAGGTTTCGTAAACTCTTTGTACATCGGCCTTGGTAACAGAACGATACATCTCAAGTAATTTCCCTATCATGTTTGCATTGCCTGTAAACGTTTGGAAAGCTGCAAGTTGAGATACTTTACCAGAAACACTTTGTAAACCATTGATGTACTGAGACTCAATTCCTCCCTTGAATTTTTCAATATCCTCATCGGTTACACCGCGTTGTTCAAATACAAGCAACGATGCTTTAAACAGACTGTCCATTGAAGCCAATGATTGACCTGGCAATGGCATCATTCTGAAACCAAATTCACCCGAAAGCTCAGACAAGCTGCTGAATCCGCTGGCTTGAACGGCTTTCTGTGTTTTAACCATCTGCTGGTAAAGAATAGATGTTTTTCCCTGACCAATAATTTGTGCAAGGCAAGATAAGGCAGCCATGTCTTTGTGGTAATTTGGAACAGTAGGATATGTTTTTATTAGCATCGGAACTCTCGCATAGTTATCTACATAAGAGACATACCTGTCTGAAGCTATCTTTACTTCAGGCAAAATGGTTTTGGTTACTTCCGGCCCCTTTACGATGCTGCCGAAATATTTCTCAACCAACTTTATCGCATCTGCTGGCTTTACGTCACCACCGATGGTTAGTGTAGCATTGTTTGGTCCATACCAACGCAAAAAGAAGTTCTTCAAATCCTCAACATTTACCCTGTTTAGGTCTTCCACATAACCAATTGTTAACCAGCTGTATGGATGTCCGTAAGGATAAAGGTTTTTGTTGGTAAATTCTCCCGCCAAACCATAAGGTCTGTTGTCGTAGTTTTGTCCGCGCTCATTCTTTACAGTGCTTCTTTGCACTTCGAATTTTTGTTGTGTTACAGCATCCAAAAAGAAACCCATTCTGTCTGCTTCAAGCCACAACATTTTTTCCAGTTGATTGCTTGGCACGGTTTCATAATAATTAGTTCTGTCTAGGTTGGTACTTCCATTAAGCGTTCCCCCAGCTGCGGTGATGATTTTGAAATGTTGCTCATCGCCAACATTGTCACTACCCTGAAACTGCATGTGTTCAAAAAAATGGGCGAAACCGCTTTTGCCAATCTCTTCTCTTGCACTACCAACATGGTAAGTAACATCCACATGAATGATGGGGTCACTGTGGTCTTCATGCAAAACAACAGTCAGGCCGTTAGGCAATACATACTTTTCGTAAGGAATGATGATTTCACTTCCTTTTTTGGTTACTTTTTCAATCAGCTTTGCCTGGCTGTGAGCATTTTTTACAGCCAAAAGCGATGCTGTTGAGAACAGAATCAGGTATAGTTTTTTCATAAAAATGATTTAGTGCTGCAAATTAGCAAAAGACGGCCATAAAAAAGCCGGAAGAAACTCCCGGCATTTGATTTTGGATGCAATAAAATATTTTGTGATTAGTCTCTGCTGTTCAGTTTCGACAATAACCTCAACATTTCGAGGTATAACCATACGAAGGTAACCATCAATCCAAAGGCGCCATACCATTCCATGTATTTGGGAGCACCTACTGCAGCACCTTGTTCTATCATGTCAAAGTCAAGTATCAAATTTAATGCGGCAATAGCTACCACAAACAAAGAAATACCTATGCCCAAAGGAGTTCCTTCATGAAGGAAAGACATGTTGTTTATGCCAAACATTCCAAGAACCATCACCAACAAATAAAAGATACCAATTCCCACTGTTGCGGTTACAATTACAGCTCTGAATTTTTCAGTGGCCCTGATGATTCTCATGGTGTAAAGAAAATACATGGCGACACCTACGCCAAATGTTAAACCTACGGCATTGGCTACAATACCTGGAAAGGCAACATTATACATGGCAGAAATGGCTCCAATAAACAAACCTTCCAACAATGCATATAAGGGTGCCAGATAGCCGGACCATTCTCTTTTAAAGCTGATTACCAATCCTATTATCAAACCACCGATTGCTCCACCCCAAATCATAGTGGTCAATCCGTCTCCTGATTCCATAGCTTCTTTCCAAGAGTAAAACGCACTGCCCATCAACATCAACAGCATAAAGCCAAATTTTTGAACAGTCCCTTGAACGGTCATACAATTTTCACCAGATAACGGGGTGGAAAGTACCGTATCTCTGAATTTATTTTCTGATAAGGTGGGGTTTCCCGATTTGAATAATGACATGGTATATAGTTTTTTATAAAGTTAGCAACTTTTTCTATTCCTAAATCGCATGTAAAAACTAAAAGATTGCCCATAACTTTGCGTCATGGAATCATTATCGGCAAAAATTGAATCCTTAAAAAAGGAAATTGCTGCAACTACTGTAGCCGGATCAGAGGAGTTGGAAGCATTCAGGATAAAATACCTTGGCACCAAGGGTTTGCTAAAGCAAATCATGGGTGAGATGAAGAATGTTCCCGCAGAACAAAAAAAGGAAGCGGGTCAACTGCTGAATGAGTTCAAAACTTTCGTTGAAAATCATTTTGAACAAATGGCTTCAGGCCTCAATGATGCTGACTCTTCCGACGTTAATCAATTGGATGTTACTTTGCCCGGCAATAGTTTTCCTTTAGGAACAAGGCATCCCATCAGCATCATCCATAATAAAATTGTAGCCATTTTCCAACGACTTGGCTTCTCGGTTGCCGAAGGTCCCGAGATTGAAGACGATTGGCACAATTTTACGGCATTGAATCTTCCTGAAAATCATCCTGCTCGCGATATGCAGGATACCTTTTACATCAGCCAAAACCCCGACTGGCTGCTGCGTACACACACGAGTAGTGTTCAGATTAGGGAGATGATGAAGAAAGAACTTCCCCTCAGAATCATTTGTCCCGGTCGAGTATACAGAAATGAAACCATCAGCGCGCGCGCGCACTGTTTTTTCAACCAGGTGGAAGGACTCTACATTGCTGAAAATGTATCTTTTGCAGACCTAAAACAAACCCTTTATTTCTTCGTGAAAGAAATGTTTGGCAATGATGTGCAAGTGCGTTTTCGACCCTCTTATTTTCCCTTTACAGAACCCAGCGCCGAGATGGATATCAGCTGTCTGATTTGCAAAGGAGAAGGTTGCAGTGTTTGCAAAAAAACAGGATGGGTGGAGATTTTAGGTTGTGGAATGGTTCACCCTAAAGTATTGGACAATTGCGGAATAGACAGTGAAAAATATACCGGATTTGCATTTGGAATGGGCATAGAGAGAATAACGATGCTCACTTATCAGGTAAAAGACCTTCGTTTGTTCAGTGAAAACGATGTGAGGTTTTTACGACAATTTACATCAGCTGTCTAACAGCTCTTTTTTACAATTAGTCCCTTTTATGAAGGTAATTAACATTTGCGTGGCGGGTGCCGGAACAATGGGAAGCGGCATCGCTTTGTGTGCGGCCCAAAATGGCTTTAAGGTGATATTATTTGATTTGAACAGTCAGGTAATGGAAAAAGCAATCAGTAGCATTGAAAAAAACCTCAGCACCCTTCTAGAAAAAAATAAAATAACAGCTGAAGAAAAACAAACCATTTTCAACAGCATCACATTTACTTCGGATATACAAGACTGTAAGGCATCTCTGATTATTGAGGCGATTGTTGAGAAAATGGCTGCTAAAACAGACCTTTTCAATCAGTTGGCATTGATTAATTCTTCGGAAACAATCTTTGCTTCCAACACTTCTTCTTTGTCTGTTGACGATCTTCAGCGTAATGTTCCCAATCCTGAAAGAGTAGCAGGAATGCATTTTTTTAATCCTGCGCAAATCATGAAATTGGTGGAAGTGGTAAAGGCGGTAAATACTTCCGAACAAACCATTTCCGCATTGGTTGAAGTTTGTAAAAAGCTTCAAAAAACACCTGTGGTTTGTAAAGATGCACCTGGCTTCATCGTGAACCGCGTTGCTAGACATTATTATCTTGAAGCTATGCGCATGGTTGAAAAAGGAATTGCAACCATGGAGTCGGTGGATATTTTGATGGAAGCCTCCGGATTTAAAATGGGCCCCTTCAAGCTGATGGATTTAATAGGCAATGACATCAATCTCGCCGTTTCTCAATCCCTTTATGATGCTTTTGAACAAGAACCCCGCTTTCAGCCTTCCGAACTTCAAATAGAAAAAGTGAGAAAAGGTGATTTGGGCAAAAAAACAGGAAAAGGGTTTTACGATTACCATTCATAATTGCTCCATTTCAAACCAACTACAACCTCATGTTTCCCATCAACCAACCCATTGTTTTAGTTACAGGCGCTTCAGGGTTGGTAGGACAAGAATTGGTAAGCCAGCTTCAGCATCTACCTTACAACATTAAGGCATTATACCACAAAACAGAACCTGTACGCATTAATGCACCAAACATCATTTACCTTAAGTGCGATTTGCTTGATGTGTTTGAGTTGGAGGAAATTATGAAAGATGTTTCTTTCGTTTACCATTGCGCAGGTTTGGTGAAGTTTACATCCTCCAACAAATCCTTGCTTTATAAAATTAATGTGGAGGTTACTGCCAACATTGTAAATGCATCACTTGATGCCGGAGTAAAAAAAATAGTTCATGTAAGTTCTGTTGCTGCCTTAGGAAGAATGAACGAAAGCGAACCCATCACAGAAAATACCAAATGGACAAAAGAAGGAGGAGGAAGTGTTTACGGCCATACCAAATTTTTGGGAGAGCTGGAAATTTGGAGAGGCATAGCAGAAGGTCTGAATGCCGTGGTGGTAAATCCCAGTATCATACTTGGTGCAGGAAATTGGGACGATGGTTCTACTGCTATCTTCAAAAGAGTTTACGAAGGTTTGAATTGGTATACAGAGGGAACAGCTGGCTTTGTTGATGTGAGAGATGTTTGCAAAGCCATGATCATACTTATGCAAGCTGAAGTATCTGCAGAGAGATATATTATCAGTGGAGAAAATTTCACTTTCAAAAAAGTGTTTGAAACTATTGCTGACGAGTTTAACGTGAAAAGGCCAGCAAAAAAAGTAACATCATTATTATCTGAAATAGTGTGGCGGGCAGAAAAAATTCGATGTTTTTTTACCCGTAAAGAGCCATTGATAACAAAGGAAACTGCTGCATCTGCAATGGCTAAAGTAAGATTCGACAACTCAAAATTACTGAAGCAATTTCCGGATTTTCAATACACAGCAATTTCAGCATCCATTAAACACCACAGTGCTGAATTGCTTAGCAGACTAAAGCAATCAAAATGATTGTCGGCAGTATTATTTTCCCATGATTTTTTCCCAGAGCTCAGGAATGCGTTTCACCCAAACCAATTCTCTTCTTTTTACTTGAGCATCCTGCGCAGGTGTTCCCCAATATACTTTACCGCCTTCAATAGTATTGCTTACCCCGCTTTGTCCCAACACGACTGCATTTTTCCCGATGGTTAATGTTTTGCTAACCCCAACTTGTCCCCACAACGTTACACCATCTTCAACGGTAACAGCCCCTGCTATGGCAACACCTGCGGCCATCAAACAATTTTTTCCAACTACAGTATCGTGCCCTATATGCACCATATTATCAAGCTTGGTTCCTGCTCCGAGGATAGTATCATGACTAACACCTCTGTCGATGGTGCAATTCGCTCCAATTTCAACATGGTTCTCGATGATAGCTCTTCCACAGTCAGGCATTTTTTTATACCAGATGTCGCGGTCTTTTTTGGTATTGTAATAAAATGCGTTGCTGCCAATAACTGTACCAGATTGTATCACCACATGATCTCCAATGATGCAATGGTCGAGAATGGTAACGTTTGGATAAATGATACAATGCTTGCCTATTGATACATGGTTGCCGATAAAAACGTTGGGAAATATTGTTGTTCCTTCACCCACAACACTTGATTTGCTTATCATTTCATCTGAAGACTCAAATGGTCTGTATTTTTTCACAATAGCGCAATAGGCATCAAAGGGGTTGTCAACCACTAATAGTGTCTTGTCTTCCGGACAATCAACCTGTTTGTTGATGATGATGAAACTTGCATTGCTGTTGATGCATTTGTCGTAGTACTTCGGATGATCTACAAAAACAAGATCGCCTTCTTCTACTTTATGAATCTCATTAATGCCCGTTGCAAATGCCGATGGATTGCCTACAACGTTTGCGCGAATCAAATCGGCAATGATGCTGATGGCTATAGGTTCAGTAAACTTCATGTCTTTTTTTTCAAAGTTAACATCCTTTGTTCGGATGAAAGCAAATGAATTGATCAACTTTTTTTTGACAACCCCAGGGCCAAAATGATTGAATGAAATTTGCAAAACAGCATAAGAAAAAAAGTTACAAAAATGAAATACGCTTTTAAGCGTACTCTTGAAGTTCTTTGTTCATCATGGTTTCAGCGAATAAGTAAAAAGCAAAAACAAAAACAAACAATAATGATCAACATGATTTTCGAAATGATGCAATAAATCATGACGCTGCCTTTTCCACACCGAACTATAAAATGTTGATAAAATACTTTAAAAATTTTTTCTTGAAAGCGAAAATTATATTTAATATTGTGCAGGGGAATTTATTTCCCATACTTACTAACCCATCCATATATTGAAAAGCCCGATAATTTTGTCGGGCTTTTTTTTTGAAATCCTCACTTTATCAATGACTACACTCACAAGAAAAATTTTCTTCAACACACAGTTATTTTTTGAAACAGACATCAAGTGTAATGTCTTAAAGCAAGCGCAAATCATATTTACGTTTGAATCAATCTAATATTAAGTTACCTTTAGCGTAAGAACAGTCATTCAAAAAGAAACAGTATGATCAGATCTATGACCGGTTTTGGCAGGGCGGAAAAAACTGTCGGCGACAAAACCTTTTTCGTCGAACTTAAAACCCTAAACGGAAAACAATTTGATTTGCAAATCAAATTGCCGCCATTGTTAAAAGCCTTTGAATTTGATATTCGCAGTTTGCTGCAGGAAAAACTTATCAGAGGTACGGCAGAGTGCTACATTATGATAAAGCAAAACGGAGCTTCTAGGCCGGTTGCCATCAATACTGATTTAATCAAAGCTTATTTTTTGCAAATTCAAGAGCTTGCAGGTGAACTAAAAGTACAAACAGACAGTATACTTGCGTCTTTATTGCGACTTCCCGATGTGGTAGCACCTTCAACCGAAACACTGAGCGAAGAAGATTTTGCTGTTTTCAAATCCGTATTAATTGGTGCAATTGATGAGCTTAACAAACACCGCATGGAAGAAGGTACAAGTCTATACAATGACCTGGTAACCAGAATCAACAATATAAGAGAACAAGAAGAAGCTATTCTGCAATTCGAGCCAAAAAGAAAAGAGCGCATCAGGTCGGAAATCAATTTGCTTTTAGAGGAACATGTGGGAAAGGAGAACATAGACAACAACAGAATGGAACAAGAGCTGATTTATTACATGGAAAAAATAGATATTCACGAAGAACAAATCCGCCTGAGGCAACATTGCGAATATTTTCTTGACATCCTCAACGACAAAGAAACTGGGAAGGGTAAAAAATTGTCCTTCGTTTTACAGGAAATAGGAAGAGAAATAAATACCACCGGAAGCAAAGCCTACGATGTAGACATTCAAAAGTGTGTGGTAATCATGAAAGATGAACTTGAAAAAGCCAAAGAACAGGTTTTGAATGTATTGTAGAAAGAAAATGCTGTATAAATTTGCTGATATGAATTTTTTCAGGAAACCAAGAGTTGCCGAACTTCTACTTTCAACATTAATCGTTTTTAGCCAATGGAGTTGCAACAACATTGACAACTACGAGTGGAACACACCCATTGAAAACCATTCCTGGAGCAGCAACCAAAAAATTAGTGGAAGCTTTAATATTGAAGATACCTCATCCTTGTATAATTTATCTGTTATTGTTAGGCATACAGACGCCTATAATTACAACAACATTTGGCTTAAGGTTGGATTACAATTTCCTAACGATACCCTTCAATACAAAAAGGTGAACTTTTCTTTGGGCGACGATGCTAATGGTTGGGAAGGTGTTGGTATGGGGGATATCTGGGAAGTTAAAAAAAGGCTTAACACTCAGCCGGTTAAATTCTCTAAAAAAGGAATCTATCATTTTGAATTGGCAAACCTAATGCGAGAAGATCCTTTGCAACAAATTATAAGCGTTGGTTTCAGCGTAGAAAAAAGCGCCAATTGATGCAAAAGCTAAATTTTGTTTAAATAATCTTTCTCCAACAGAACTTTTCCATTCATTCTTCAATTATTTTGTTATTTAGCGGTTCAAAATAGAGAGGCAAACCATATCTTTACGAAACTTTTTACGAATAAAAAAAATATTTAAAGTGAAGAAAATATTTCTTTTTGTTTTTGCAGCAATTTCCATTTCTATTGAAACCAATGCACAGGTAATTGATGGAGAGTTCAATCAGGGTGAATTTGGCTTCACGCTTGGTGGTGCACATTATTTTGGTGATTTGAACACAAGGTCAGAACTAAATAGACCTAGACCTTCAGTAGGTTTGTTTTTCAGAAAAAACTTTGGTAATTATATTGCGCTTAAAGTTGCCGGTAGATTTGCTCAGGTAGAATATGCTGATGCCATAAGCAGAAACAATAACCTTTATCATAAAACCAGAAATCTTTCTTTTCACTCCAATCTTTTCGAATTCTCCGTGGTAGGTGATTTCAACTTCTTCAAATACGTACCCGGCAGTGAATACTATGGTTTTACTCCTTATGTTACTTTAGGCGTTGGTGTTTTTAGTTATGATCCTTATACTTTCCTTTTTAACAAAACAAACAATACAGTTGAAAAATATTATTTAAGACCATTGGGCACTGAAGGGCAGGCTGCCAATAATACCGAATATGGTACCATGGCCATTTGTGTTCCTTTTGGAGTAGGTATGAAATATAGCATCAACAAAAAAGTAAACTTGAATTTTGAAATTAGTCAGCGCTTTACCAATACTGATTATCTAGATGATGTAAGCACCAGTTATGTAAAAGATGTAGCCACTGTTTTTCCTGATGGACCTAATGGCCCAAGTCCTGCATTTTTACTTCAAAACAGATCATTAGTTCCCAATGATTTCAATACCAATGGCAGACAAAGAGGGTGGAGCAAGCAAAAAGACCAATATGTTATTGCTGAAGTGGGTGTTTCCTTCAATATCAGCACCTACCGTTGCCCCAATCCTTGATAATTAGCTTTCACAATAATTAACGCTGCAATTTGTATTATGGTTATCAACCATACTCGTTTGCGCACACATTTATAATCCTTCTTTCTTTTTTGTTACATTTGCCGAAAGTCCATTTTGAAATCAACTTAAATCAATGTCCGCTCAGCCTTTTCAAATAAATAAAGAAGCTCTGCCTGTTCATGTGGCCGTTATTATGGACGGCAATGGAAGATGGGCGCAGGAGCAGGGTAAAGATCGTCTTTTCGGACATTTGAATGGTGTGGAAAGTGTCAGGGAAATAGTTGAATGTGCTGCAGAATGGGGGATTAAATACCTTACCTTATATGCTTTCAGTACTGAAAATTGGGACAGGCCACAATACGAAGTTGATGGCCTGATGGGATTATTGGTGGATACCATTAAAAAAGAAGTACCAACACTCAATAAAAACAATATCCGACTTAATGTAATAGGAGATTTGGAAATGTTGCCTGCAAATGCCAAATCCGAATTGCTTTCTGCCATTGCAGAAACTGAAAAAAACTCCGGTCTTAACCTAATTATGGCTTTGAGTTACAGCAGCAGATGGGAAATTGTTGAAGCTGTCAAAAAAATAGCAACAGATGTTCAATCTGGAAGTCTAAAAGCAGAAAACATCAATCCGGCTGTTTTCCAAACGTACCTCACTACCGCTTCATTTCCTGATCCTGAGCTTATGATCAGAACGAGCGGCGAATTCCGAATCAGCAATTTTTTATTGTATCAACTTGCCTATACCGAATTGTATTTCACACCTGTAACCTGGCCTGATTTCAAAAAAGAACATTTTTTACAAGCCATTGAAGATTACCAGAAAAGAGAAAGACGATTTGGTAAAACAGGGCAACAAATAAAAACAGAAAAACAAACAACATAATTAGGTTAATCCGAGCCTTTCACTTTGTTTGAAATATCGGAACCTATTAACAATACGTTTTCAAACAGACGGCTTATATTGCCGATTTTTATAAAAAATAGTTAATGCAGCGATTTACTTCAAGGTTAGTTCTGTTCTTCTTGGCTTTTCACTCGAGTGTCAGTGTGTTGGCTCAAAACGATACCATCCCTGTTTCTGTAAACCCTGCTTTGCTTGAAATTCTTTCTTCTAAATACCCCAAATCATACACCATTGGTGAAATCTCAGTTACAGGAACTCAATCTTTTGATCCAACCTTAATTGTTTCTATTTCAGGATTAGCAGTTGGCGATAAACTTTTGCTTCCCGGCTCAGATGTTTTTGGAAAAGCTATTGCGAAGCTTTGGAAGCAAAGTCTTGTTTCCAACGCTGTAGTTAATATTACGAAATTGGAAGGGTCTTCCTTATCTGTCGAAATTGCCATCACTGAAAGACCTCGCCTGATTTCATTTTCTTTCGAAGGCGTTAAAAAAAGCGAAAAAGAGGACCTTGAAAACAAAATCGGGTTGTCGAAAGACAAAGTGCTTACCGAAAACATGAAACTAAGTGCAGTTGAGGCTATTGAGAAATTTTATTATGAAAAAGGATACAGAAATGTAACCATTAAATTAAATGAGGACATTATCTCTGGTATTTCCAATGGAGTAAGCCTTGTTTTTCTTATCAACAAGGGTGGTAAAGTAAAGATCAATAATGTAAACTTCAGCGGCAACCAAAAAATTGAGGATGCCAAATTGAAGAAACAAATGAAGGGTACCAAAGAAATGGCCAGGTTTTCACTTTATCCTCAATATACACCCAGTGCTTATGGGGATGTTGAGAAAAGAACCCCTTTTTCCTCATATTTGTCTGATCTGGGATTCCTTACCTACAGCAAAACCATTAACTACTTGGATCCTTACTTCAGACCAAAGTTTTTTAGCTCTTCCAAATTCAATGAAAAAAAATACCTGGAGGACAAAGAAAAAGTTTTGGAATACTACAATTCCAGAGGATTGCGGGATGCGGAATTAGTAGCGGATACTCAAATGGTGAACAGCAAAGGCAATCTTGATATTGATATTCTTGTGAGTGAAGGAAGACAGTATTTTTTTGGCGACATCTCTTGGAAAGGCAATACGAAATACTCCGACTCTTTACTTAATTTCCTGCTCGGCATCAACAAAGGGGATGTTTATAATATTGATCAGTTGAACAAACGTTTGGGGAAACAACTTTCCATGGAAGGTGGCGATATCAGTAGTTTGTATCAGGATGATGGGTATCTTTTTTTTAGAATCGACCCTATCGAAACCGCCGTTTACAACGACACCATCGATTTCGAAATACGTATTGCCGAGGGTCCTCAGGCAACCTATGGAAAAATAACCGTTTCCGGAAATGACAAAACAAAAGACCATGTAATCATCAGGGAAATGCGAACGCGTCCAGGCGAGAAATTCAGCCGAGCAGACATTATCCGAACACAAAGAGAACTTTCTCAATTGGGTTATTTCAATCCGGAAAAAATTAATCCCAACATCATTCCTAACGCCGATAATGGTACGGTTGATGTTAATTGGGAAGTGGAAGAAAAATCCTCCGACCAGCTCGAGCTCTCTGCCGGTTTTGGTGGTGGTATAGGTCTTACAGGAACCCTAGGCGTAACGTTTAATAATTTTTCTATCAACAACATCACCAGTAAATCAACATGGGACCCATTACCTTCGGGCGATGGGCAAAAATTGAGTTTACGTGCTCAGTCAAACGGCCGAGCTTACAGGTCCTACAATTTTTCATTTACAGAACCTTGGTTGGGTGGTAAAAAAAGAAATTCTTTTTCTATTAACTATTTCAATACAAAATTCTCCAACTCATTCAGTCCTTTTGGCGGGTTTTGTCGTAGTTGCGGAGATACATCTTACCTTAAAACAGTTGGATTTGGTATTTCTTTAGGTAAGCAGTTAAAATGGCCTGATGATTATTTTAACCTCATTTATTCTTTCAATGTACAGCAGTACAAACTGAGGAACTATGCCCAAATTTTTAGCGGGTTGTCCAACGGAAACTCAACCAATATCAGTTTAAAAGTTTCTTTGCTTCGAAATTCAGCCGGCCCCAATCCTATTTTCCCTTCTAGCGGATCCAATTTTGCGTTAACTAGCCAGTTCACTCTTCCTTATTCATTATTGGGCATGACCGACGGAACCGAAAACAAATTTGAATTTCCTGAATTTCACAAATGGAAATTCTCCGGAGATTGGTATACTCCTATAGGAAGAGGAAGAGGTGCCGATAAAAACAAACAATTCATACTTCGTGCTGCAGCCAAATTCGGGTTCATTGGTCGTTACAACAATAAGCTTGAAATTTCTCCTTTTGAACGTTTCCAGGTTGGTGATGCCGGCTTAAGCAATACGCAAGCACTTTTGGGTTATGACATCATCGCTCACAGGGGTTATCCTGTTTACAGTAATTCCAATCCGAAAGTCAGTCCCGAGGGCGTAACTCCAACACAGTACTTTACCATTTACAACAAATATATCGTTGAGTTGAGGTATCCCTTCAGCACCAATGCAAGCAGTACTATATTCGGTTTAGCATTTTACGAGGCTGCTAACGGCTGGTACTCTTTCAAAGAATACAATCCATTCAAGCTTAGAAGATCGGTAGGATTAGGTATGAGGTTCTTCCTGCCTATGTTTGGATTGCTTGGATTTGATTATGGAATAGGAATTGATCGTTTCAATCAATCCACTGGCATAAAAGGAGCTGCGAAATTTACGTTCATGCTTGGCCAGGAGGCGGAGTAGATCAATTATTCTTTAACTTACAGGTATAAAAATGAAATTCATGAAAAAAACTATAGGGTGGCTTACCGGTTTCATGTTTATTTCCCTTGTATCAATAGCACAACGTTATGCCGTAATCGATACCCGTTATATTCTTGATAAAATTCCCGAATACAAAAATGCACAGCAAAAACTCGACCAGGTGAGTGATCTTTGGCAACAAGACATCGATCAAAAACAAGCAGCTCTGGATAAATTGAAAAAAGACTTTGAGGCTGAAATGATAATTCTTCCCGAAAATCTTCAAAAGAAAAGGGAAGATGAAATTTTCAATAAGGAAAAAGAACTTCGCGAGTTGCAGAAAAAGCGCTTCGGCTTTGAAGGAGATCTTTTCAAAAAAAGACAGGAACTCATTAAGCCCGTACAAGACAGAATTTACAACGCTATACAGAAGTTGGCTACCGACAAACAGTACGACTTTATTCTGGACAAAAGTGAAGGAATTACCGTTATCTTTGCCGACCCCAAATTGGATAAAAGTGAAGAAGTATTGAAAATACTTGGGGTGAAATAATACAACAAACAACAACTATTACCATAATCGACATTTAAAAACAACACACAACAATGAAGAAAATAGCAATGGTCTCTCTGATGGCATTGAGCATGTTCGGAGCAAGCGCACAACAAAAAATTGGTTACATCAATACCGACGAATTAATTAGTGTAATGCCTGAAGCAGAAAAAGCTGATGCTGAATTAAAAGAATACCAGGCTTCATTAAGTCAGCAAGGCCAAGACCTCATGAAGGAGTTGGGAGACAAAGACAGTCTTTTCGTAAGAGACTCCGCTAAATTATCTCCCAGCATGCGCGAAATCAAAAAGAACGAATTGATTGCTTTGTATCAACGCGTTCAAAACTGGAACCAACAGGCACAAGAAATGTATCAGCAAGAAGCCCAGAAGAAAATTGCTCCATTGCGCCAAAAAGCTATGGATGCCATCAAAGCTGTGGCTGAGGAAAAAAAATATACCTACATCTTAGACAACAGTTCAGTAATTGTTGGACCTCCCGGAGATGATGTATTGCCTCTTGTTAAAGCCAAATTAGGTGTGAAAGAAACACCAGCACCAGCCGGAATGAACAAGAAATAAATTTTTATATTGTCAGTTAATGGCCGCCTCCATTCGGGGCGGCTTTCTTATTTTTGAAAAATGAAAGCTTCTCCCATAGGTGTTTTTGACAG
>CANHMN010000014.1 GCA_947461645.1 Chitinophagaceae bacterium
AGCTTTTGTTTGCATCGCCAGGCAAGATCAGCTAATTTTTTAACAGCAATGGCATAGGCATCGGTTGATAACATATAAGTACCTATATGACAATGCAAGCCCATCAGATCCATTTTTTCAGAGGCTACAATTTTTGAGATCGCGTTCCAGGCAGCATCGTTTTCGTAATTGAAGCCAAATCTATCCCAAATAGGGTAGATTCCGGTATCCATGTTTATTCTGATGGCAACTTTTGGTCTGATGGTTGTTTTTTCAGTCAATTCGATAATTTGATAGAGCTCTTCAAAATGATCGATATGGATGAGAGAATGATTGTTGATGGCGGTTAACAGCTCTTCATTTGCTTTTTCCGGCCCGTTAAAAATTATTTTGTTTCCGGGCACGCCGTTTTTTACGGCTTTGTTGTATTCAAAACCACTTACGACCTCAGCCCAACTTCCCTCCTGGTGAAATACATTACAAACGGCATTGATGTAATTGGTTTTGTAACTCCATGCAAATTGAACTTTGGGATACCTTGTTTTGAATGCCCTTACTGCATGTTGATAGGTTTTTCTGATGGTTCTTTCACTCAACACAAACAGCGGTGATCCGAATTGCGCAATCATTTTTTGTACAGATACGCCGTCGATATGCTTAACAGGTTCAAACTCTGTTCTGGTTCCAAATTTGTTCATGAGACCGGCATTCATTTTCTGAATTATGGGTCTTTCGTATTTTAGTTTTTGCATCATAATAATTTGCTTTACAATTCTCCGAAGGCACTAATTTTTTGAAACTCTTCCACTGTGGTGATATGATCCCAGGAATACCGGATAAATATTTTGCCAACATCGTAAGTTTTGAAAGGAGGCACTTCTTCACCGATTGCCATACGTACCAATGAGGCAGGTTGGTTTTGCCCTGATGCTGCTGTAAGGTATATCCATGCAGGAAACCTGGGGTTGACTTCCATGATAAAGGGTCTTCCTTCCTGGGTTCTCATGATCTCCAGCTCGCAACCGCCTTTCCAATTGGTGGATTGCACAAATTTGTGGGCAAGCCCAATAAGTGCATCATCCTCAAGAGTAATACCAGCCCATGCTTTACCCTTGTCCGTTATATAAAGCTTACGCATAGGAATCGCGCTGATGGTATTGCCTTTGCCGTCTCCTAACACAGCAATATTGATTTCCGTTCCGGTGATGAATTGTTGTACTATAATAGGGAAGCCCCATTTGGCGGAGAGTTTGTAAAAGGCTTTTTGTGCTTGCTCCATGGTATGAGCAATGATAGCGTCATAGAATTTCCCTTTTACTACCAATGGATAGCCCAATTCTTCGGCACAGGTATATAATTCATTAACATTGTAAATGACTTTGTCTTTTGGAACATCCAATCCGTATTCGCTTCCAAAACGGTAAAGGTTGATTTTGTCTCTGGCATCAAACTGTTCTAGTGTGGGCAAAAATGTTGAAATCCCTAGTGTATCAAGAGAGGGAATAAGTTTGATGAAATTATAGAGTTCTGCATCGAAATTTGGAATAAGTACAGATAAATTTTCTATACTGTTGATGTATTGTAATCGATGGTAAAGTGCTTCGGCTCCTGCTGATGGATATGGAATTTGATAGGTTTTGTCTACCACATCGTGAAGATAAATTCCGGGTTCAAGTGTTTCATAGGATAAGCCAATTATTCTGATGTCGTTGCCAAAGTGATCTCTTAAAGAACGGATAACGGCAACGCCCGGACCCGGGCTGTCAATCGCATTCAAGCCGGTAACTGCAACTACTAATTTTGGGGAGGATGTATTCATTTCTAAATGGCTTATAGTTCAATAAGGTTAGCTTCCTTCAATTGATTTTTGAAATCATCCCAGTCGCGTTCAAATTGGCCGTTTTCTACGTCGTATTTTTCCAAAATCACTTTTTTGATTTCTTGGGGGGTATTTCCCTGTTTCAGCAACTGCAAAATTTCAGATCCTATTGGATTGGAAGAATAGGAGTCGCCTGTGGAGGGATTGAATATAAATCCGGAGTCGCTGGTTGCAATGTTCTTTTTCAGTATCATGGTAAAATCGTATGAGATAAGAAGTTGAGAAGCTATAAGATGCGGAAAGTTTAATTTTCCTTCGTTTTTTTTAAAACTAATAGGGTCTTAGTTTAACCCATATGTAATCATCCATTAAGATACCATTTTTCAACACTGATTTTCTTCTTACACCTTCCAGATAGAAACCATTTTTTTCGAGGGCGCGCATCGAGGCTTTGTTGTTTTCAAACACTTCTGCATAAATTCTTACGAAATCAAAATAGTAAAAAGTATACTCAAGCATTTGTCTGATGGCCTCAGTTGCAATTCCTTTACCCCAATGTTCTTCGCTAATCCAATAACCTATTTCTGCTGATAAAACGTAGACATCACTGTTTAGGATTAATCCAATTCCGCCAATGGCTTCACCTTCAAAATCAATCGCCATATTAATGAGTGGTGTTTCATTGGTGGCGTTATTTATCCAGCTTGTGGCATGTTCCAACGTATAAGGATGCGGAAAATAATTTCTAAGGTTATTCCAAATATTAATGTTGTTGGCATGTTTTGCCAATGAGGGAATATCGTCTTCTGACCATTTTCTGATTAGGACCGCCATTTGTTGAAGATAATGAAATGTTTAAGAAAACTCAAGCATTCTTCAAATAGTTATTTGCTGCTATGGCTCTATAGGATTGGGTTTTGATTTCCATTTGTTTGATTTGATGAACAAAAAAGACAAAATAAAAATCACAGACCAATACACGAATTCATTGCTCCAGGCCAACGCCAGGCTGTTGTAATTGGCAACCATCACATACCAGGTATAAACGAGGTATAACAAAATGGAGACAATCTCTATCATTAAATTGATTTTCGTTTTTCCTGTTCCGGTGATGCCATTCAACCATATATTGGAAATACTCATCAGCAACATAGCAAGTGAAACAACTCTTATTACAGGAATTCCTTCAATTACAAATTTTTGGTCTTGACCGAAAAGGTTGAAGAACAGTTCAGGATAAATATTTAAGATAGATACCATTACCGCACACAATCCAAAACTCCAACAAGATATTCTTATCAAAGTGGGTACAACCATGTTTTCTCTTCCTTGACCAATAAGATTGGAAATCATGGTATTGCTTGTGCCTGCAAATGCCCATACAAATACGCCAGCCAATCCAAAAACATTTCTCATGGTGTTGCTGATGGCTTTCGCTGTATCGCCCCTGCTCTCTATCAAAAGAAAAAATACAAACCAGGTAGAAACACTGATTACGAATTGAAAGATCAATGGAACAGCTACTTTAAATATCTGTTTGCTGATGGATTTATCATAAGAAAATGTTGAAAGCAATTTGTATTTTTTCTGAAGTCCTGCGAAGTAAATCACAGAAAAAACAACAATCATACCTACGGCTTCCGAAATGACAGAGGCCCATGCTGCACCATTAAAACCCAATTCGGGAAATCCTGCCTTGCCGAAAATAAGCAGATAATCCAATAGTATGTTGACTCCAGCCTCAACCACAAAACCAACAATAAGTAACCTACTATTGAGCGAGGATATAAGAAAAGAATTACCCATTTGAAACAAAAACAAAAAGGGGAGTCCAATAATTCTGATGTTGAGAAAACTCATTTCAGCGGGGTATGAAACAGGATCTGCTACCTTTTGTAGGATGATTGGGCCTAAAAGCCAGGTAAATAACATGAATGCTGCTGCAATTTGTAAACTGATTCTAATACCTTGACCTAGAATAAGTTTAAAAAAATCGGGTTTATCCTGACCGGCATAACTGGAGAATACCGATTGCATGGAGCTGTTTAACCCATGACCCGCAACGGCAAAAATCATGTAAAAAATACCTGTGATGCCCGCATTTCCCAATGCTTCCTTGCTAAGATGTCCGAGGAAAATGCTGTTGATAAGCAAATTTAATTGAGGAATAAATATAGCCAGGGTTATCGGCAGGGCTATGGATAGTATTTGTCTGTTGTCTGTTCTGACTTTCAGCGTATCTGTTTGAGCATTTCTTTCCATAAAGTCTTCAAAAATATTCTTATTTTGCCATCTCAAACGTTTATTTTGAAAAAGATACTGGAAGTTCCGTTGAAATTTACAGACAAAAAGGACATTTCCTTGGTTTTGGAAATAAGCACATCGGTTGTGTCAGCGCTATGGTATTCCAACGGGCCAAAGAAAGTTTGGGGTTTAGAAATGTATGAGATCAACTCCGGAGTAGTTTTAGAGCAGGAATTGAGTGCTGTTTTTTCTTCCATCAAACAGCAAAAAACAAAAGCAGAAAAAGTCAACGTTTTTATTGATCTACCCGAATTTATGCTTGTGCCCGATGAGTTGTATAGTTCAGAATCGGCACCTGTCATGTTGGAGTTGTTTTACGGAGATATTTTTGATACAACCTGTAAAACAGAATCTTTGAAAGTACAAGGCATTAAGAATATTTACCGCTTTCCCGGTAGTGTGTCAAAAGCAGTTACGGCCTCTTTTCCTAATGCTAAGATTTCCCATTCCAATGTAAAGCAAATCAACAATAGGGAAGAGGGTAGTTACCTCTCAGGTATTGTTTCCAACAATGTAGTTAAATATTTCCTTTACCACAATCATACGCTTCAATTGGTAAAACATTTTTCGTTTATTACTCATGATGATGTGGTCTATTCCGCTTTACAATTATGTTCGGCCCATGGTATAGAGCCGGGTAGTATTAAGTTCAGGTTAAAAGGGATGGTGGTTAAAGATTCTGCCCTTTATCAATCGCTGTACCAATATTTTTTAGATCTTGATTTGGAGGAAAATATTTCAGGAGTTCAATTGACAAGTGGATTTTCAGAAATCCCGAAACAATACTTGAGCCATTTAATTGATTTAGCTTTATGAGAATAATAAGCGGATCTCACGGTGGCCGAAAAATTGCTCCTCCAGCACACATGCCTCATACTAGGCCTACCACTGATATTGCCAAGGAAGGCTTGTTTAATATTCTGCAAAACAATCTTGATATAACTGCACTTGATACGTTGGATTTGTTTGGAGGTACAGGCTGTATTAGTTATGAATTGGCCAGCAGGGGAGCCAATGAACTTACTATTATAGAAAAGGATCCGAAAATGTATGAATTCATCAAAAACACTTCTGCAAACTTAGGGTTCGAAAACATCCATGTAATAAAACAAGATGTTTTTTCCTTTATGTCAACCTGCTCAAAGAAATACCATTTTATTTTTGCAGGGCCACCTTACGCGTTGAATACTATTGATGAACTTCCCAAGAAAGTTTTTGAATATGATTTGCTCGAGAATGGAGGTTGGTTTGTTTTGGAGCATACGCCAAGAAACGACTATAAAAAATTTGAGCATTACAGAACAGAAAGAAATTACGGCACTACCATTTTTTCCATATTCATCAAAAAATAATTAAGCCCATTGCTAAAGAGTTTCAGGTATATGCTTTTTCCCTTTTCACTGCTGTACCGATTTTTGGTATGGCTGAGGAATAAGTTGTATGACCACAATGTATTTAAATCTGCTGAGTTTAATTTCCCCTTGATAAGCGTTGGAAACCTTGCAGTTGGCGGAACAGGAAAAACCCCGATGACAGAATGGATGGTTACTCATCTTAAAAATGATTATCGTGTAGCAACTTTGAGCAGGGGTTACAAAAGACGAACAAAGGGTTTCACCATAGCAGATGAAAACACAACTGCATTAGACATTGGTGATGAACCTATGCAGTTTCACCGAAAATTTCCCGACATAACCGTAGCCGTTGGAGAAGAAAGAATTGTTGCCATTCCTCAAATACTTCACCAGAAACCAGATACTGAAGTCATTATTTTGGATGATGCATTTCAGCATAGAATGGTTAGGCCAGGACTTAGCATTTTGCTTACGGATTACCAGAATTTATACACAAGGGATTTGATGTTCCCATCAGGAGACTTACGTGATGTAAAATCTAGCAGTAAGAGAGCCAATATAATCATCGTAACAAAATGCAAGGAGCAGCTAACGGTTGAGGAGCAACGCAAAATGGTAAGAGAAATAAACCCGATGCAACACCAGCGTGTTTTTTTTACTACGATTTTGTATGGCAATCCTTATCACTTGTTTCATCCACAGCAATGGAATTTGTCTGCAGCAGATAATGTTTTGCTGGTTTGTGGTATTGCTAATCCAAAGCCGATTAAAACCTTCCTTAACCGCCATGTTGGTTTTTTTGAGGTAATACAATATGCAGATCACCATATTTTCACCACTTCAGACCTATCTGAAATTATTACAAGATTTAAACGAATGACAGGTTCAAATAAAATCATTCTTACCACAGAAAAAGATGCCGTTAGACTCGAAAAATTCAAATCGGAATTAGTTGACTTCCCATTGTTTGTCTTGCCGGTTAAACATGATTTTTTATTTGGAGAGTCGGTAGTGTTTCTGAAAACAATTAAGACCTTTATCGAAGGATTCCAAAGTAACAAGCATCAAAATAATGCTTCAGCATAGCGTTGAGAGAAAAATGAAGCAAATTTCACAATTAGCAATCTTTATTTAAAAACTGTTCATGAGAAAAATTTCAGCCTACTTCTTTCCTTTTCTTTTATTGTCTTTTATAGCGCAAGCTCAAACCACAATAAATGTTTCGGGTACAATCAAATCGAAAGAGGGCAATGTACTTCCCGGTGCTACCATAGTTTGTTATGACTTGGCAACCAAGGATAGTTCAAAAGTTAAATCAAAAGAAGACGGATCCTTCAACCTGACTGCCAATGAAGGTGCTTTTATTTATCTAAATGTTTCTTACATAGGATTTGACAATTACAGCAAGGGTTTTGATTTTAGCGGTAAAAAAGGGAGCCAAATGGTTGGAGAACTTATGCTTTCTCCTGCATCCAACATGCTGGGAAATGTAACGCTTGAAGTACAGAAAGTACAAATAAAGGAAGATACAGTTTCTTACAAAGTAGACAGTACCATGTACCGCAAAAATGATAATGTAGAGGCATTGTTGAAAAACCTTCCGGGCGTACAGGTTGATAAAGACGGTACGGTAACCGCTCAAGGTAAACAAGTTACCAAAGTAAAAGTAAATGGAAAAGACTTTTTTAACGGTGATGTAACTACTGCTACACGTGAGCTAAATGCTGACATGGTAGACCGAATCCAAATTATTGATGATTACGGTGATCAGGCAGCATTTACGGGTATAAAGGATGGTGATCCTACCAAAACTTTGAATATCGAACTCAGAAAAGACAAGAATAAAGGTTATTTCGGAAATGCTACAGCAGGTATGGGAACGGAAGACCGCTACCTTGCCAATCTCTCTGTTAATCAATTCAACAACGATCAACAAGTCTCCTTGATATCAAACGTAAACAATACCAATGCCAATACTTTCAACTTTGGAAACGGAGGTGGAGGAGCTATGGGAAATGCAATAGGAGGTGTGATGAGGTCAATGGGTGTTGGAAGGGGAGGCGCAGGTGCTGGAGCAGCCATCGGAGGAGGAAGCGGCAACAGCGACGGACTGAATGCTATACAATCTTATGGCATTAATTACAGAGATGCATGGGGGAGTAAAATATCCGTTTACGGAAGTTACAGTTACTCGAACAAGTCGTCCTTGTTGTTGAGGGATGTAACCCAACAGAATATTTTTCAAAACAACTCTTCCGGTTATATTCAAACATCAACCGGCAACAATTCATCTGAAAACCATCGTGCATCCTTTAATTTGGAATACAAGATAGATTCTATGAATTACATCAAATTCAATCCTTCTTTTTCAAACAATTCTTCCAACAATAATTATTATTCTGATTTTACCACTACCCTAGGTGAGAGCAAAACATCTGATGGTAATTCAAAAGATCTGACCAATTCAACAACTCCTAATGTTTCAGGAAATCTATTGTTCAACCACCGGTTTAAGAAAAAGGGAAGAACCTTATCTATAAACCTGAATTATGGTCAATCGAGTACAACATCTGATGAGGATTACAATAACTTTACCAGTACCTATTTCTTTTCTGGCTCTAAGTATGATTCTTTGCTCGTGCAACAAATCATTCAGGATAACAGGAATAAAAATTACGGTGGTAGAATCTCCTACACAGAACCGCTAACCCGCAAGCGTAACCTTGAAATCAATTATGCTTACAATTATCAGTTTACCGGAAATGACAGAAGGAATTACAATATAGATACGGCTACTAAAGCAGCGACCTATATTGATGCTTCAAGTAATATCTATGAGAATATTTATCAAACCAACAGAATAGGTGTCAATATTCGTACCACAGAGAAAAAATACAACTACACCATAGGTTTTTCAGCCATTCCTGCAATGATTGAAACCTTTTCATTGACTAGTGACACCACTTTTAAAAACAACCTCATAAATTTCAATCCTGTGGTAAGGTTTGCGTATAATTTTTCGAGGAGCAGGTCATTGAATGTCAACTACAATGGAAACACCAATCAACCAAGCAATGCGCAGTTACAACCAGTTGTAGATCTTTCCAATCCGCAATTTATAACAGTTGGTAATCCCAATCTGAGACCTGAGTTTACCAATACCTTCAGCATGCGCTACAACAATTTTGATTTTATTTCGGGTAATGTGTTTTTTGGAAACATCAGTTTTTCTTACACGCAAGATAAGATTGTAAACAGCATCAGGTTGTTGGGAAGAGGAGTGCAAGAGACAAGGTATGTTAATACAAATGGCTATTATTCTGCCTTGGGTTTTTACAATATCTCCAAGCCCATTAAAAACCGTAAATATGTGTTTAATTTTGGAGGTAATTTGGGATACAACAACAACGTTTCCTTCATAAGAGACAGCAATGATGTTAGCGCAAAAAACATTGGATCAAATTGGTTGGTAGGTCAGCGGTTTTCAACAGATATAAAAATCAAAAAATGGCTGGAAACAACTATCTCGGTTAACTATAGCCTGAACAGCAACAAGTATTCCCTACAGTCTGAGCTGAATGCTGAAACCCAGGCTTGGACATTTTCCAATTATACCCGAATTTTTTTACCAAAAGATTTCATTGTTACTTTAGATGCAGACAAGACCATCAACAAGGGACTTTCTTCCAATGTAACAACGAATCCATTTATCATCGGAGCTACGATTGAAAAGCAATTTTTTGAAAAGAAGAATTTTTCTTTAAAACTACAAGGCTTGGATTTGTTGAACCAAAATATTGGAGTTTCCAGATCAGTTAGTCCTACGGGATTTACCGATACCAGAACAAACAGATTGGGTAAATATTTTATGATATCTGCCGTTTTGAGGCTAAACAAGTTTAAAGGTCAGCAACCTATGGACAACATGATGCAAATGCCAGGAGGTGGTGGAAGAGGTGAAAGAATGAAAATTGGATTTTAACCGAAATTAATTGATAGCCAATATATTGCATAATTCATAGAAAATAAAATTACAATAAATTTGTAGCTTATTTAATTTATTTGGCTATAGCCATTTTGACTTTTTTGTTTTTGATTTTTTCATTTTTAACTGTCTCCAGAACTGCACCGATTTTACTTCTTCTGATGGCAACAAAGGAGGAGAAGTCCTTTACTTCAATTAGACCAATATCATCTTTTTTCAGTTTGCCTCTTTGGCTCAGAAAACCCACTATATCAATTTTATTGACCTTGTCTTTTTTACCGGCTGCAATAAACAGGGTGCTCCAGTTTGGTTTTTGAGGCAATTCAAAATCTACCGACAATTCAAACGGTTCTGCATTATTTGTAATATAATCGGGTAGTGTTTCATCGGGTGCTTTTATGATATAAACCGAACCTGAGGCGTCCATTCTGGCGGTTCTGCCATTTCTGTGGGTAAAAGCGTCTTCCGCGTGTGGAATGTGGTAATGAATAACGCTTCTGATGTTGGGGATGTCCAGTCCACGGCTTGCCAAATCAGTGGTGATTAGTATGTTGGAAGTGCCGTTTTTAAATTTACAAAGTGCAGTCTCACGGTCAATTTGTTCCATACCGCCGTGGTAAAAAACACTGTAAATTCCTTTGTCGTGCAGCAGTTGTCTGGTTCGCTCAACGGCATCGCGGTGGTTGCAAAAAACAATACTAGAGGTATCTTTTAGCGAACAAAGCAATTTAAAAAGGGTATCAATTTTATCAATTTCAGGCGAAGAAATTGTTTTGATAAGAAGCTTTTCTGGCGTTTTAGGCTCGTTGCTCAAAAAATTCAAAGTATGGGCATCGGCCATTTCAACATAGTCGGGAATATCAATAGACTGAGTAGCTGAGGTCAGAATTTTACGGCTAACGGCATTCAATTGGGAAAGGATATATGCCATTTCTTCCTGAAAATCGAGCTCAAGAATCTTGTCAAATTCATCAAGCACTAGAAAGGCAATATGATCTGTTTTGATATTTCCACGTCTGAGGTGATCGGCCATTCTTCCTGCGGTAGCAATAACAATGGTTGGGGCTTGAACCAGATTGTTTTCCTCAATTTCCCGTTTATGTCCGCCATAACAGCAGGTGATTTTGCAGCCGGGACGAATTTGTTTTAGAACAGCATCGATTTGAAGCGCCAGTTCTCTGGAAGGAACCATAATCAAGGCTTGGGTGACATTATTTTTTGATATGTCAATAGATTGAATAAGCGGAAGCAGAAAAGCAAGTGTTTTACCGGAGCCTGTATCTGATAATAAAATGAGTTTGTTGGACTCTTGGAGAGCTTTTTGAGTTTCCAGCTGCATGACATTAAGCGATGCAATTTTCAGGTTGCTCAGCAATTCCTCGGTAGAGATCAAACTATTTTTCATTTTGCAAAAGTATCTTTTAAAAAGTAGAAATATACAACCCAATAAAATAAGATTAAGATTGTTCCAAGAACGTATACCGTTAGTCTAAGCCAGTAGAATCAAACTTCACAGCTATTTAAATTACTACAAATGCCCTATAATTAATATTATGTTAAATAGAATATTCCTCGGTTTTAGTTAGTTGTTACATTGGCTCTCGTTCCTGTTTGTTTATCAGTGTTCATTTTGAAGCAATTAAAAAAGGCAGCCTGATAAAATCAGCTGCCCTTTCGCTATGTAGTTTCCAATCAAAATTGTTTCTATTCTGGATTGGTTTCTTCTGAAGATTCTGAGTTTCCTGGGTCATCTGATTCGTTTTCGGGATTCTCGGTATCTGCTGATTCAATTGTATTGTTGTCAACAGATTCGATTTCTTCTTCCATTTCAGCCAAATTGGTGATTGCAGCAATTTCATCGCCTTCGTCAACTTTTATAAGTTTTACACCTTGAGTGGCTCTTCCTTGTTCACTTATTCCGTTAACAGACATCCTAATTGTTACGCCACTTACACAGGTTATCATCAGGTCTTCTTTTTCCGTTACAGCTAATAATCCAACAAGTTTACCGGTTTTATCTGTGACATTAATGGTTTTAACGCCCTTGCCACCACGGTTGGTGATTCGGTAATTCGGTTCTCCGGTTTCGGGATCATCAAGGAAGGTTCGTTTTCCATATCCTTTTTCGCTGACTACAAGTATGGTTTTGGACTTGTCATTTTTATTTATACAAATCATCCCAACTGCTTGATCATCAGCTGAATCTACTTCTATTCCATATACACCGATTCCGCCTCTTCCGGTACTTCTAACCGCAGATTCATGGAAACGAATCGCTCTTCCGCTTTTCACTGCAAGCATGATTTCGCAATTGCCATCAGTCAATTCTGCAGCTAGCAATTGATCACCTTCCAGGATGTTTATTGCATTGATACCTGTTTGGCGAGGACGACTGAAATCTTTCAGATCCGTTTTTTTGATGATACCATTTTTAGTACATAATACAATGTAGTTATTTGTCAGGTATTCCTCATCATCAAGATTTTTAACATCTATAATCGCCCTTACTTTGTCATCCGGTGGAATTTGAACCATATTTTGAATTGCCCTTCCTTTTGAAGTTTTATCTCCCTCAGGAATTTGATAAACCTTCAACCAGAAACAACGGCCCTTTTCCGTAAAGAAAAGTAAAGTATGGTGTGTAGATGCTACAAACAAATGCTCAATAAAATCTTCCTGTCTGGTACTGCTTCCTTTAGCACCTCTGCCGCCTCTTCTTTGTTGGCGATATTCGCTGGCAGATGTTCTTTTGATGTATCCAAGATGGGATATGGTAACAACAACATCTTCCTCTTCAATCAAATCAAGCATATTGATTTCATCATCAGCATAAACTATTTCGGATTTTCTTTCATCACCGAATTTTGCTTTAACCTCATGGAGTTCATTTTTGATGATATCGAACCTCATGGATTCATTGCTGAGGATTTCTTTCAGATGTTGAATCAATCGCATGATTTCAGCATGCTCTTCTCTGATTTTTTCAATCTCCATACCGGTAAGACGTTGCAACCTTAATTCCAGGACTGCTTTGGACTGAATATCAGACATTCCAAAATTGCTTTTTAAGCCTTCGTGTGCAATTGTTGGTGTTGAACTTTCGCGAATCAATTTGATTACTGCATCCAAATTGTCAAGTGCAATGATGTAACCTTCCAGTATATGCGCTCTTTCTTCAGCTTTGCGCAATTCGTATTTCGTTCTTCTAACCACCACTTCATGCCTGAACTCAATAAATTCAGAAATGAGGTCTTTTATATTAAGTTGCTTTGGTCTTCCCTTAACCAAGGCAACATTATTGATGCCATAAGAAGTTTGAAGCTCTGAATATTTATACAATTGATTGATGACAACTTGGGCTACCGCATCTTTTTTAAGTTCTATTACAATACGGGTACCTTCTTTATTGTTACTCTCATTGTTTACATCGCTGATGCCTTCAATAACTTTGTCATTGATTAATTCGCCAATTTTTTGAGTTAGTGTATCACGGTTTACCTGATAAGGAATTTCTGTGATAATGATTTTTTCTTTACCTCTGGAATCGCTTTCAACAGCAGTTTTACCTCTTAGTACAACTCGCCCTCTTCCGGTAAATAATGCCTGTTTTACGCCATCATAGCCATAAATAATTCCTCCTGTTGGAAAGTCAGGAGCTTTTACATATTTGATTAGCTCATCGAGCGTTATTTCGTTGTTTTCAACATAAGCAATACATCCGTCAATTACTTCATTGAGGTTATGTGGCATCATATTCGTTGCCATACCTACCGCAATTCCACTACTACCGTTGAGCAATAACTGAGGTATTCGTGTAGGTAATACCGTTGGTTCCTTAAGAGAATCATCAAAGTTGAATTGATAATCTACCGTTTCTTTATCGATATCCTCCATCATTGCCTCGGCGAATTTTTCCATTCTAACCTCTGTGTAACGCATGGCCGCCGGAGGATCTCCATCCTGGCTTCCGAAGTTACCTTGACCATCCACCATCTTGTAGCGCATAGACCAATCTTGCGCCATACGCACCATGGTATCGTAAATGGAGGCGTCGCCGTGAGGATGGTATTTACCCATTACCTCTCCCACAATACGCGCCGACTTCTTGTAAGGTTTGTTGCTGTTGTTTCCCAATTCATTCATTCCGAACAACACTCTTCTGTGAACGGGTTTCAATCCGTCTCTAACATCGGGTAATGCACGACCTACAATTACACTCATCGAATAATCGATGTAGGAAGTCTTCATTTGTTCCTCAATGTTTACCGGTATGATTTTCCCCCTATTGTTGGGGTTTGATCCTTCAAAATTTTCCTGATTTTCCATAATTTTTTATAGTCAGCAAATATAATTTAAAAACCCCCTTTTTCAGGTAAAATATGGGTTTATTTACTACATGTTTTATGCACAAAATGACTTGTTTTGTGGACAATTATTTATCATTGTTTTTTTCGATTTTGAAACAATTATTCTTTGGCGAACTGATTCTATCTCGATAACTTGCCGCTGCTTAAAAAAAACAAATTTTTAAGCTAACGTGTATGCAACCAAATCATATCCTTCTGTTCGGCGCTGGTAAGTCTGCAAGTGTTTTAATCGATTATTTGATTGATTCCGCTGGTCAAAACAACTGGACAATTACTGTTGCCGATGCTGATGAGCGCTTGATTTTGAAAAAGACCAAATCGAGACCGGGTTCTGCAGCGGTTCAGTTGGATATTCAAAATGAACACAAAAGAAAAGAACTCATCGAAGCTGCAGATTTGGTTATTTCCATGATGCCCCCTGCCCTGCATATTCTTATTGCCAGAGATTGCATTGCTTTTGAAAAATCTTTGCTCACCGCTTCATATGCTGATGCGGAAATATTATCCCTAAACGAAGAAGTAAAAAGAAAAGGATTGATTTTCCTTTGTGAAATGGGACTAGATCCCGGAATCGATCACATGAGCGCCATGAAGTTGATGGACGACATTCGAGCAAAGGGTGGGAAAATAACTTCCTTCAAAAGCCATTGTGGTGGACTCGTAGCTCCGGAAAGCGACGACAATCCATGGCACTATAAAATCAGTTGGAACCCTAGAAATGTTGTGCTGGCCGGAAAAGCTGGTGCAGTTTACAAAGAAAATAATCTCATTGTTGAGGAAAAATACCAAGCACTTTTTGATGGCAACAGAAAAGTAGTTGTTGATCAGCCCGAACATTTGGTATATGGTTTTTATCCTAACAGAAACAGCCTTCCTTACATAGACCTTTATGGTTTGACAGATGTAAACAACTTTGTACGAACAACATTGAGGCATCCGGATTTTATTACCGGCTGGAATAAAATCATTGCACTGGGACTAACAGATGAAACGCCAACTTATTCATCTGACAACCAATCTTTACAAGATTTTTTCAGCTCATTTATTGGTGATAAGATAACCCAGATTCAAAATAATCCAGAGCAACACCTCTTTATGCAACAATTGGATTGGCTTGGTTTGCATGACAATACTACCCTAATCAACAAAGGGATATGCAGTGCTGCAGATGTAATGCAGTTTGCATTGGAACAAAAGTTGGTATTAAAACCTACTGATCGCGATTTGATAGTTATGCTTCATGAGATTACATACGAGCTCAATCAACAGCGTCACCACTTAAACAGCACTTTGTTGGTTAAAGGCGATGATCAGATACATACAGGAATGGCCAAAACTGTAGGCTTGCCATTAGGGATAGCGGCTAAACTCCTTCTTAACGGAACCATTCAACTTACCGGTGTTCAAATTCCATTAAGCAAAGAAATTTACGAGCCTGTATTAAAGGAATTGGAGGAACATGGCGTTGCCTTCTTTGATTCCGAAGTAACGATGTGATTCATGAATAATCAATTGGCAAAACTGGTTGTCAAAGTTGCAGTAAATCCATAAGAGGCAGGTACAAACCTACAAACGCCCCCTACACAAAACAATCCCGCTCTTTGTCTGCCATAACCCAAACTAAACCTTGTTGCATTTTGGGTATAGCTGGTTCCAAAATTATAATAATGTACATCAGTCACACCATAATTAAAAAGATCTGATGCAAAAAATGCCCATGGTGAGCGAGTAGACAGTTCTGTTAAAGCAGATGCCCAATTGCCATCGTCTTCTTTGGTTGATAAATGTTCAAATTTGAATCTTACAGATTTTTGACGTCCCCATTTGTATAATCCTCCGAATGCTACCATAATGGCATTAACACTTTTTTTTCCGGCTGATTGAATTATCGAGGTGTTGTAAAATAGTTTTTGCAATGCAAAACTGGTCTCAAATTTTTTGCTCCATTTCTTTTTGATTTCAATATTGGCATCGCTGAAATACTTCTTGCTTCCAATAGAAAAAATATCTAGGCTGTCATCCAAAGATTGATATAAAGAAAAGTTGGCGGAGATTTTTGTGCCGTATTTTCCTCCGAAAGTACTTCCGGGTTTGAAAGTATAGTACAAATCAGATTGCAAGCCGGTCTCTCCCATTACTTGAGCGGCATAGACATAAATATTACTGGTGAGGTAATCGTGTTGTTTGGTGAGCGCAGGTATGTAATTTAATGGGGCAATCGACATGAATTCTCCTTCTCTCTCTGCTTTGAAATTCATGTTGGATAATGTTCTCAAGGTTAAAGAAACACCAAAATTATTTTGAGTATATCCGGTGTTAACCTGTAAAGCCTTTCCTTTTGCAAAGCTTTCTTTGTTAAGCTGATGTGGATCCGCACTTTTTTCAACGTATTCTCCATCTATTGTAAAATTACCAGCGGTTAGATCAAATCTGCCTGAAAATGCATTTACTTGTG
>CANHMN010000015.1 GCA_947461645.1 Chitinophagaceae bacterium
TGACACAATATACCTTGAAAGTCTGGCAGAAAAAGTAAAAGGCGTTGATCTCCTGTACCATGAAACCACCTACCTGAAAAACCAGGAAGAGAAAGCACTTTCAAGATACCACAGCACAACCACACAAGCTGCTAACATTGCTAAATTGGCAAATGCAGGACGATTAATCATCGGACACTTTTCTTCCAAATACGATGATGTTGCACCTTTTCTGAACGAGGCAATGGAAGTTTTCGAAAATACGGTTTTAGCGGAAGAAGGAACCTGCTACTTTTTATAATTGATAACGTATTGCTTAATCCTTTGTTGAAGCGAATCAGTAACATTTACTAGAGGAAGCCTCAATTCATTTTGTATCAATCCCATTTCAGACAAAAAAGCCTTTATGCCTGCAGGGTTGTTTTCTTCAAACATGAGGCGATAAGCATCTGTAAGCTGAGCATTGAGCAGACGAGCAGTTTTGAAGTCTTCTTTTAAACAGGATGTTACCATCTGACTGAATTGTTTTGGAAAGGCATTTGCAGCAACACTGATTACACCAATCATTCCGCAAGCCAATTGAGCCAGTGCAAGGTCATCATCACCACTTACTACCCAAAATTCCTTTGGTTTATGGCGAAGAATATCCAAACATTGAATCATATCGCCACTCGCCTCTTTTATACCTATGATGTTTTTAAAATCATTTGCCAAACGAAGTATGGTGTTAACACTCATGCTTCTCCCCGTTCTTGCGGGCACATTGTACAATATGATAGGCTTGTGGGATGTTTCAGCTATAAGCTTGTAATGCTGATAAATACCTTCCTGAGAAGGTTTATTGTAATAAGGTGAAGCACTAAGAATAGCTACAGCATCATCAATAGGCAATTGATTCATTTCCTCCAAAACAGCATAGGTATCGTTTCCGCCAATACCCACTACTACGGGTACACGTTTGTTTATTTTTTCAACAGTAAAATTGATGACTTCTCTTTTTTCCTCTTTTTTCAAAACAGGCGTTTCACCAGTTGTACCAAGTGTAACGATGTAATCAACGCCATCTGCAATCAAAAAATCAATAAGGTTTCCAAGTGCGTCAAAATCTATGCTCTTGGTTTGTGTAAATGGTGTGATAATAGCCACACCGGTTCCGCTCAGTTCAACCATTGTTTTTTTGTGGTGAAGTTAAATCAAATAACTGAATTAGCTCAAAGCACAATGAATTGCATCAATTCAAACTGGATTTTGCAAAATAAAGACTATCCTCCGCATGAATATACAAACAAGTCCCGTTACGAATCTTATCAATGATAGGCTTTGTCATGGATGTGGGTATAGCAGGACATCCCCAGCTTCTTCCAATCATCCCCTTCATTCTGATAAACCAATCCGACACATAATCTGCACCATGAACAACAATGGCTCTTTTACTCACCTCATCGTTGATGCCTTTTTCCAAACCAGCAAGCTTGAGTGAATAGCCATGTTTCCCAAAATAGGTTTGGGTAGTTTCGAAAAAACCTAAACTGCTTTTTAAACTAGACAACTTATTAGAAAAACTTGTAGCAAACATTTCACCAGATGCTTTTCCATGAGCCACGTAAGTATTAAAAAGCACTTTTCCTTTTTCTAAATCCAGCACAAACAACCTTTTTTCATTGGCTGCTTTCGTAAAATCAATGATGGTAAGCATGTTGTTGTTTACAAAAAAACCTGCTGACTTCAATTGATTGAACCCTTTAAGTGCATAGTCAAAAACAGGGAATGCCAAACCAAATGCCTGCAAGTCGGAACTTACATAGAGGTTGTAATTTTCTAAGGAAATAATGTTTGGAAGACTAATCTCCCTTTTTAGAGGAGATAAAGCAAATCCTAAAGGATTAAATATAAACGACAAAAATAAAATGAAGAATAAAATAAATTGAGCATTAAGTGTTTTGTTTTTCATGGGTACGTTTGGATTGTATTTACGAATCAGAATTTCGGATACAAAATTATTCGTGTTATCCAAACATAGTAGAATTATGTTGTTAAGCTTTTTCCAAAAAAATCAAGACAAAAAAAATAGCATATCTAACCCTCAGAGCTACAATTCCTTCAAATAATCCACGAGTTCATTATACGTTGGATTGATAAGCGTTGATTTTTTTTCTTTGTGCATGATTGATTGTATAGTTGTTGGAAACTCAATAGCTTTACCAATTAGCGGCTCAACAACATCGTAAAACTTAATAGGATGAGCAGTCTCGGCAAACAGACCTTTTTGCCCTGGATGTTTGTTAAGGAAATTTTCCAAGCCCATAAAACCTATAGCCCCATGAGGATCCAGGAGGTATCCGTAATCGTTATACACCCTTTTAATCGTGTTTTTTGTTTCTTCGTCTGTGAAACTAATAGCACTGAAAACAGCTGAGAGCGGTGATGAAGCGTTGGTAAACATTTCGAGAATTCTCACAAAATTGCTTGGATCCCCCACGTCCATAGCATTGGAAATAGTTGGCACTGCCTTTTGAGGATTGTATTCCAAACTGCTCATGTATCTTGGCACCACATCATTCACATTGCATGAAGCAATAAAATGTTGAACGGGAAGTCCTGATCGCATAGCCAGCAATGCAGAACAAATATTTCCAAAATTTCCACTTGGCACAGAAATTACAGGCGGCATGGATTTATCGGCCCATTGTTTGTAAGCCAAAAAATAAAAAAACTGTTGAGGTAACCAACGGGCAACGTTAATCGAATTAGCCGATGTCAAAAACAAATCAGATGAAAGCTCTCTATCAGCAAAAGCGGTTTTTACCAATTGCTGACAATCATCAAATGTTCCTTTAACCTCTAACGCATGAATATTATTGCCTAAAGTGGTGAGTTGCTTCTCCTGAACCGAACTCACTTTACCCGAAGGATAAAGAATAACTACATCAACTCCTTCTACACCAAAAAAACCATCAGCAACCGCCCCACCAGTATCACCTGAAGTAGCTACGAGCACCGTTACTTTTTGGGTGTTGTCTTTCACAAAATAGCCAAGACATCTGCTCATAAACCTTGCACCTACATCTTTAAATGCTAGCGTATTTCCATGAAACATTTCTAATGTTGAAATATTTTCAGTCACTTTAACCAAGGGTATGGAAAAGTTAATGGTTTCTGCGACAATTTGATAAATCACTTCCTCAGGTATGCTATCGCCGACGAAAGGCTTTATAACCTGAAAAGCTATTTCTTCATTGGTAACTTTATCAATTTCAGCAAAGAAAGCATCAGGCAATTGTGGAATGTGTTCAGGAAAATACAATCCCTTATCAGGCGCTTGTCCGTTGATGGTTGCTGTTTTGAAATCCACCAAGGCCGACTGATGTTTTAAACTGTAATAACGCATCCTATGATTGATTTAAAGTTGATAAAATGAAAATTGAATTACTTGTGTTTACACAATCCTAACCCCTTGCTCGGCAATTGTTGAAACGTAGGTTTTGAATTCAATACCCAATTTTACATATACTAAACGCATTTCTTTTTCCACTTCATTGGCAATCTCTGCTGTTCGGCTTAACATGAACAAAGAAGGACCACTTCCCGAAATGCCGCCACCCAAGGCTCCGACTTGCATTGACCTTTCCCTGACTTCATCGAAACCCGGTATAAGAGGAGATCTTACTGGCTCTGCTACAACATCTTTTAACGATCGGCTGATCAGTGAATAGTCGTGTTGGATAAACCCGGTCACCAGACCGGCCACATTTGCCCACTGTGTGATGGCTGTTTTTAAAGGCAGGTCTTTGGGCAAGATTGATCTTGCATAAGAGGTTTTAATTTCTATTTGCGGATGCACGATGGTTATAAAAAGTTCAGGTGTGTTAAGTGGAATGATATCTAATGTTGGCGTATCACGAATAAGCACCAAACCACCATAAATACAAGGCGCAAGATTATCTGCATGTTTAGATCCGCTTGCAAGAACCTCGCCTTCCATAGCAAATTGCACCAATTGCTGTTTGTTGAAATTTGCTTGTAAAATTTCATTGGCGGCTACTGCAACTCCTGCCGCACTTGCAGCACTTGAACCTATTCCGCTACCGGGTTTAATTTTTTTATCGATAATAATTTCAAAACCTTGTTCTGTTTGAAGGTTTTTGCGCATTGCTTCCATAACTACTCCTGCAATATTTTGCTTCGGATCTGTTGACAATCCGTAATTATCCAGGTGCTTAATAACAATGTCTTTTCCTTCTATTTTATTGATGGTAATAACATCATAAGGTTGTTCCAATGCCATTCCTAAAATATCGAAACCACTACACAAGTTGGAGAGTGTTGCAGGGGTATGTACAGTAACTGAATTCATTTTTACTTTTTACTTTTTACTTTTTACTTTTTACTTTTTACTTTTTACTTTTTAAGAATTGTTATCTTTTGGAAGCCCTAATAATGTCTGCAAATACACCACTAGCTGTCACTTCCGCTCCAGCACCTGCACCTTTGATTACCAGTGGTTGATCGCGATATCTGTCGGTGTAAAATAAAACGATATTGTCTTTGCCATAAAGATGGTACAAATCATTTTTAGGATCGATATGCTTCAACCCTACTGATGCTTTTCCATTTTCGAAGCTTGCTACAAATTTCAATATGCATCCCTTAGCTTTTGCTTCATCAAACAATTTTTTAAAATGCGCTTCTTCCTTTTCCATGGCAGCATAAAAATCATCTACAGATCCTAGCATACATGATGCAGGCATAAAAGAATGGTTTTCGATATCGTCCATTTCTAATTGCTCACCGGCTTCACGAGCAAGAATCATTATTTTTCTCATCACATCTGTTCCGCCCAAATCCAATCTCGGATCGGGCTCTGTGTAACCCTCAGCTTGAGCTTGGCTTACTACTTCGCTGAATTTTTTGGTGCCGTCATAGTTGTTGAAAACAAAATTCAGTGTGCCACTTAGCACTGCTTCAATACGATGAATACGGTCTCCGCTATCCATTAAATCGTTGATAGTAAGAATTACAGGTAAGCCTGCCCCTACATTCGTTTCAAATAAAAATGGCGCATTAAACTCTCTTGAGGTTTCTTTCAATAATTTGTAGTGTTGATAGGTAGAAGATGCAGCAACTTTGTTGCAAGCAACCACTGCTATACTTTTTTGCAACAGCTGCTGATATACCCCTGCAACGGAATCATTGGCGGTGATGTCAACAAATACACTGTTGCGCAGATTTAGTCTTATGATTTGTTCCGCAAAAGCATTCAAATTGGCTTGTTCACCATGAAGTAGTTGATCAGACCAATCGTTAACTTCGATACCTGACTCATTAACGAGCATTTTTCTGCTGTTGATGATTCCCGTTAGTTTTACCTGAAGCTTCATTTTTTCAAGCAAAAAATCTTGCTGTTGCTGCAATTGTGACAATAATCTTGCACCCACATTGCCTGCTCCGGCTAAAAAAACATTGACTTGCTTGAATGTGGTTTCAAAAAACTCTTCATGCAATACGTTTATGGTTTTTCTTACGTCTTCGGTTTTAATTACTGCTGAAATATTTTTCTCTGATGATCCTTGCGCAATAGCTCTAATGTTGATGCCGTTTCTTCCCATGGAACTGAACATTCTACCGCTAACTCCGGTATGACTTTTCATATTCTCTCCCACCAATGCTACAATAGATAAGTCCTCTTCAACGCTGAGCGGGTCTAGCTTTTTCAGATCTATTTCATTTGAGAAAGCTTTGTTTACAGATAATCTTGCTTTCTCCGACTGCAGGGTATCAATTGCAACAGTAATGGAATATTCAGAAGAACTTTGCGTAATCAAAATCACGTTTATTCTTTCATTGCTCAATGATTCAAAAAGTCTTTTGGAAAAACCAGGGATTCCAATCATTCCGCTTCCCTCCAATGTAATGAGCGAAATGCTGTTGATGCTTGAAATGCCTCTTACAATATTATCCGAATTGTTTTTATCACTTTCAGCATATTCATCTGAAATCACCGTGCCGTAATCCTCAGGTGCAAATGTATTTTTAATCCAAACAGGAATATTGAGGCTCATCACTGGCTGAATGGTAGGTGGATAAATCACTTTGGCACCAAAGTGCGACAATTCCATTGCTTCATGATAAGAAATGTGTGGAATGATTTTCGCATTGCTGCTTAACCGTGGGTCGGCGGTCATCATACCGCTAACGTCTGTCCAAATTTCAAGATTGTGAACCTTCAAAGCAGCTGCAAAAATCGCAGCAGTATAATCAGAGCCACCTCTACCTAAGGTAGTTGTAATACCCGCGGCGTCAGCTGCAATAAAACCTGGAACAATATAAAGTCGTTGTGGATTTTTGTTAATGTATGTGCTAATATTTTCGTTTGTTTTAGCAAAATCCACTGCAGCAGCACCAAAATTGGAATCCGTAACTATCAGCTCCCGTGCATCTTTCCATGTAGCATTTATCTTAACGCAATTGAAAGCTGAAGCAATGATTTGAGAAGATAATTTTTCACCATAACTGGCAATCCTGTCTTTTGTTCTGGGTGTAAGTTCACCCAACATCAAAATACCATTGCACAAGTGAGCAATTTCATCACAGGCAATATTGATGGTATTCAAAAGTTCTGCTTGTGATTTATTGTCAACCAAAGCAGCTGCACACAATTGATGCCTTTCTTTAATCAAGGAAATTTTTTCGGTATAATTTTTATTTCCTTCAGCTGCCATTTGAGCAGCGTTGAGCAACAAATCAGTAACTCCACCTAAAGCGGACACAACAACAACCGAAGCATCTTTTGTAATTGATTGGCTTACAATCGCAATCACTTTTTTGATATTTTCTGCATTGGCTACAGATGTACCGCCAAATTTCAAAACTTGCATATAAACAATTTTATAGTAAGAAGAAAAACCAAATGGGTAAAAGCGTAAGGATGATATGAATATACTTAACCCTTTCGGGTTGTTGTGTTGTTTGTTGTGAAATCAAACTTTTGGGAAAAGAACAAAATATCGTTAGCTGTATTTTTCATTGTTGCAGAAGCACTAAGTTAATGTTTGTTTTTAAAACAACAAGAATCGATTGATATCTTTAGATACCAATAAATACTTCGGCTGTTTAAGGCTCAATTTTTAAAATAATGGCCTAAAAAAGCCAAATGAATAGAAATCGTAAGTATATTTAATAGCAGATAGTCAAGGTTTTGATTTATAAAACAACATCAATTTCACCATTAACTAACAAGCTATGTATGGAATAATCAACAAATCAATAGGCGAATTGGTGGCCAAAAATTTTGGAGAAGATAAATGGGATGCTGTTTTAAAAAAAAGCGGTATGGAAGACGACTATTTTATCAGCAATGAAGCCTATGATGACGCTATTACCTACAAATTGGCAGGGTCTGTTGCCGAGGTGATGAACATTACACTCGAACAAGTTTTGTTTGCATTTGGAGAATGGTGGATTTTGGAAACAACCCGAACAAAATACGGCGGCTTGTTGCAAAGCGGAGGAAGTAATCTCAAGGAATTTTTAATGAACCTGCCTCTTTTTCACAACCATATTATGCTTCTTTACCCCAAGCTTACTCCACCTGAATTTAGGGTGAGTGATATTAACGATAATAGCATTTGCATTCATTATTATTCTAAAAGAGTTGGCTTGAAGGAATTTGTAAGGGGCTTACTTTCAGGCTTAGGTAAACTATTCAACACTGAAACGGTTATTGAACACATGGATTCCAAGGACAATGGCAACGATCATGAAATATTTAAAGTAAGTTGGTAATTCATGAATTTGAAGCTTTCCATAAACCTCTCCGACCTTAACAGCTTTTTTCCCTTCTTTTTGTTGATGAATGAAAAGATGGAAATCATTTCCTGCGGAAAATCTATTCAAAAACTTCTTACTGATCTCACAAATAAAAACTTCAATACAGTTTTTGCCCTAGAAAGGCCCCATTATGAATCGCTCACATTTGATGAGCTCAAAGGGCTTGACAACCAAATGATTGTATTAAAGTGTAAAGAACAATCCTCTATTACCCTTCGAATGCAACCTCAATTCATTGAGGAAGAAATAAAAATACTAGTTGTAGGATCTCCATGGTTCGATACTGTTGATACCTTGGCAGAAAGCGGTTTAAAGATAAGCGACTTCGCTGCTTACAGCCCTCAAATTGATTTGTTGCATATTTTAAGCAGTCAGGAAATTGTAAACACTGAATTGAAGGAGGTGCTTGAAAAAACAGCGAATCAAAAAAATGCACTAAAATCCGCAAACGAAAGAATACAATTGATATCCCAAGACCTTGAAACTGCAAACAATCGTTTTGAATACGCAATTAAAGCCTCTAACGAAGCTATTTTTGATTGGGATATTGCAAATGATAAACTGTATTTCGGGAATGAATGGGGTAAGATTTTCGGCCAGTTGAATACCAGAGAAGAAAATACCATGCAAAACAATTTCGACAGGATTCACCCTGATGATATTGAAAGAATAAACGACAGAATAAGAGAAATTATCAAATCAGATCAAACCCAATGGAATGAAGAATACAGGTACATGAAATCCAACGGGGAATACGCCGCTGTTTCCAATAGAGCTACCATATTAAGAGACCACAATGGAAGGGCGGTCAGAATGATTGGACTTTTGAAAGACATCACCCAACAACGTAAAGAAGAGGAACAACTCCGTTTACTTGAATCTGTAATCAAATATACCAATGATGCTGTGGTAATCACAGAAGCCAAACCTCACAAACCTATTGTTTTTGTAAATGAAGCTTTTACAAAAATCACAGGTTATACCTTTTCAGAAGTTTTGGGCAAAAATCCGAAAATCTTTCAAGGACCAAATTCCGATAAAGAAGCTCTTCAGAATATAAGGACAGCAATTGAGTCATTCGAGCACTGCGAAGTAAATACCGTCAATTACAAAAAAAGCGGCGAAGAATATTGGGTTAGTATTTCAATCAGTCCCATCCTTGACAATCAGGGCATTTGCACGCATTGGATTGCTATTGAAAGAGACATCACAAATCAAAAAAATACAGAGCAAGAAATTAAAATACAAAAAAAATTCACGGATGACATCCTGAACAACCTGCCTGCAGATGTTGCAGTTTTTGACGAAAATCACAGGTATCTTTTTATCAATCCGAATGCTGTCAAAAATGATGAACTCAGACAATGGATGATTGGTAAAAACGATTTTGATTATGCTAAACTTAGGGGGATAGATGACACACTTGCCAGAAAAAGAAGAGAAATTTTTGACCACACCGTAAATACTGCATCAACATACGAATGGGTTGATGCTCATACCGGAAAGGATGGCGACCGTTACATCCTTAGAAAATTTTACCCCTATTTTGAAAAGAACAAATTAAAATTTGTAATCGGTTATGGTATAGACATTACAGAAAGAAAACTCATAGAAATCAAATTGAGCGAAGCGCTTGAAGAAGTTCAAAAAAGCAACTCCGAATTGGAGCAATTTGCTTATGTGGCCTCACATGATCTGCAGGAGCCGCTCAGAATGGTAACGAGCTTTCTAACCCAACTGGAAAAAAAATATGCAGAAAATTTAGACGCCAGGGCTAAAGAATATATTTACTATGCTGTTGATGGTGCTAAAAGAATGCGGCAAATCATTTTAGATTTATTGGAATTTTCAAGAGTCGGAAAAAATGATGAAAAAACAACCAAGATTGACATGAATGAAATTGTCAATGAAATCAAAATACTACACAGCAAACAAATACATGACCTTAATGCAACCATCAACAACGAAGAGCTTCCCGTTATTACGGGAATTAAGACTCCAGTAAGACAAGTTTTTCAAAACCTGATTGGAAATGCATTGAAATACAGCAAAAAAGATATTCCCCCATACATAAGCATCCAGTTCGAAAAAAAGGAAAAGGAATGGCTATTTTCAATTACAGACAATGGAATTGGTATTGAACCTCAGTTTCATGAAAAAATATTTGCCATTTTTCAAAGACTTCACAACAAGGATGAGTATTCAGGAACAGGCATAGGACTAGCAATTACCAAAAAAATCGTTGAAAATCTAGGTGGTAAAATATGGCTAGAATCTGCTATAAATAAAGGAACTACTTTTTATTTCACCATTCCTTCATAAATATTTTCTATATTAGCCTATGGAGAAATTTAGTGTCTTATTGGTTGAAGACAATGAAGGCGATATCCTACTTACCAAGGAAGCGCTTGAGTCAAGTCGATACATTGGCCAGCTTACCACACTCAGAAACGGACAGGCCGCCATTGATTACCTCGAAAATACCTTGGAGGATAGGAATGCTACTTTACCCGGTATCATTTTGCTAGATATCAACCTACCCAAAAAAAACGGACTCGAGGTTCTTCAGTTCATCAAAACCCATGACAAACTGAAACATTTGCCCGTTTTGATGTTAACTACTTCCTCTGCCGAAAAAGACATAATGACTTCCTATCAAAACCACGCCAATTGTTTCATATCGAAACCAATTCAAATTGACGATTTTATGGAGCTGATTAGCAAGGTGGAAGAATTTTGGCTGAATACAGTTGCCATTCCAAATAGAAAAAACATCAGCTTTCATGGATAAAGCAACTCCACTGAGAATTTTAGTCATTGAGGATAATCCCGGTGACTTTCTGCTTATTCGTGATTACCTCGAAGAACAAATAGATTCCTTAGACCTTATTCATGCCAATCGTTATTCTGAAGCAAAGAATATTCTCAGCATTAAAGAAACGTATTTTGATGTTATACTGCTCGACCTAACATTGCCGGACAATTTTGGTGAGCAACTGATTACTGATATGATGAGTATAAACAAAGGCGCTCCTTTAATAGTACTCACGGGCTTCTCTGATGTAGATTTTGGCATAAAATCATTATCTCTAAAAGCGTCGGATTACCTGGTTAAAGATGATATCAACCCGGTATCACTTTTCAAAAGCATCAAATACAACATCGAAAGAAAGAAAACCAATTTGTTGCTTGAAGAGTCAGAGAAAAAATACAGCAACCTTTTTCAGTTGAGTCCCCAACCCATGTGGATTTTTGATACAGAAAAATTTGATTTCATTCAGGTAAACAAAGCAGCAATAGATCACTATGGTTACACTGAAGAGGAGTTTTTGTCTATGAATATGACAGATATTGTTGTTTTTAACGGGGATGAGGAGGAGATTATTAAAAAGGCAAAAGATATTTCTTCCAGCAACAATGTATCCAAAGGTAGATACACTCATCGTAAAAAATCAGGAGAAGAAATCTTGGTGGAAATATATGGAAGTAAGATTCAAATCAATGACAAAGATTTTGAATCGGTGATTGCCATTGATGTCACTGAAAAGGTAAGAATGGAACACAAAATCACCAAAGCCATTATCAAAACGCAAGAAGATGAAAGGTTTGAAATTGGCAGCGAGCTGCACGACAATGTTTGTCAAATCCTTGCCAGCAGCCAGCTGAGCCTAGAAATGCTTAAAGATAATCTTCCGCCTAATGCTGAACAATGGTTCAACAAATCGAAACAATTCATCAATCTGGCATTGGAAGAAATCAGGAACATTTCTCACAAACTAGCGCCTGCTTTTTTTGAATACACAACTATTGAAGATACTTTTCATGAATTACTCAATGACATCAACGCCAACAATAAATACCAGATTGATTTAAAAATTGAAGAAGAAGTTGTTAATCAAAAGATAGCCTCTGAACTACAGCTCAACTTATACCGAATACTTCAGGAGCAATTAAGAAATATCACCAAATACGCCAATGCAGATCACATAACCGTTGAATTGAAACTCGAACAACAAGAATTGCTGTTCAATATAATCGACAACGGAATCGGATTCAATTATGATGAGGTAAAAAAGGGCATCGGTCTATCCAATATCAAAAGAAGAGCGGAATTGTTTTTTGGAAAAATGGAAATTGAATCAGCACCCGGACAAGGATGCAAAATGATCATACAAATTCCTTTGCAATCCAATAAATAGCTTTCTTATTTCCTGACATTCAGATGATTCGAAAATCTAAACATTGTTATTGTAAATTCTCTTTTACATTTGCTAAAATTTTGGTTATGAGAAAAATTACCCTTTTTGTAGTAGTGCTTTTATCTTTCCAGGGAGCAAACTCCCAAACCATCGACCTCAGCAAACAATTCAAAAACTTAAAACCAAGAAACATCGGACCTGCCAGTATGAGCGGCAGAATAACGTCTATTGATGCGGTTGAGAAAAATACAAATACCATTTGGCTTGGCGCTGCCAGCGGTGGCGTTTGGAAAACCGAAAATGGCGGAGGAAGTTGGAAACCTGTTTTTGATGAACAATCCATACAAAATATTGGCTCCATTGCCATTCAACAAAACAACCCACAGGTAGTTTGGGTTGGCACCGGAGAAGGAAATCCGAGAAACTCACTTAATATCGGAGCAGGAATTTACAAAACCATGGATGGCGGAAAAACCTTTAAATGCATGGGTTTGAAAGAAACCAGAAACATACACCGCATCATCATCGACCCCAACAATACCAATACAGTATATGTTGGTGCTATCGGAAACCCCTATGCGCAATACAAAGAAAAAGGACTTTATAAAACAACCGACGGCGGAGAAACCTGGGAACAAATTCTTAAAACCAATGATACTAGTGGCGTTTGCGATATGGTAATGGATGCCACCAATCCAAACAAATTGTTTGTTGCCATGTGGCAGCACTACCGAACACCATACAGCTTTATGAGCGGTGGAAAAGGAAGTGGGTTTTACATGACTATTGACGGCGGAAAAAATTTCATCAAACTGGGTAAAGACAATGGTCTACCAGAAGGCGATTACGGCAGAATTGGTGTTACGATTTGTAAAACCAACCCAAACAGAGTTTACGCCCTTATAGAAGCAAAGAAAAATGGTTTATACAAAAGTGATGACGGCGGCTACAATTGGGAATTGGTAAACAGCGATAAGGATGTAGTAACCAACAGACCTTTTTATTTTCAGGACATCATTTGTGATCCTAAAAATGAAAACAGACTTTGGATGATCAATCAAATTGTAACCATGAGTGAAGACGCCGGTAAAACTTTTAAAACAGTAATAGCCTACAGAAACATTCATCCGGATCATCATGCTTTCTGGATAAATCCCAATGACCCCAACTTTATCATTGATGGTAATGATGGTGGTATTGGAATTACAAGAGATAGAGGCAAGACTTGGATTTTCGATGAAAAACTACCTGTAGGTCAGTTCTACCACATCAATGTTGACAATCAAAGACCATACAATGTAATGGGTGGCATGCAAGACAATGGAAGCTGGCGAGGCCCTGCTTACACTTGGATTGACGACGGCATTAAAAATTATTACTGGGAAAGTCTTTATGGCGGAGATGGCTTTGATGTTATGCCAGACGCTGAAGAAAAAGACTGGGTATATACCATGAGCCAGGAAGGCAATCTCGTTAGAACGAATATCTCAACAGGTGAGACATGGGGCATTAAACCTCCTATGATGGATAAGAAAGCACCATTACGTTTCAATTGGAACAGCGCGATAGCTCAAGATCCTTTTGATAAAAAAACAATTTACTTCGGAAGCCAGTATGTACATAAAAGTATAAACAAAGGGGTAAGCTGGGAAACCATCAGTCCTGATTTGAGCAACAACGATTCCTCACAAATCGATCAAAGTAAAAACGGTGGATTGAGTGTTGATATTACAGGTGCTGAAAACCATTGTACTATCCTTTGCATAGAACCCAGTGCTTTGCAGAAGGATTTAATTTGGGCAAGTACGGATGATGGTAATATTCAACTTACAAGAGATGGCGGGAAGACCTGGATCAATGTATCTAACAACATCAAAGGATTGTCAAAAGGAATTTGGATTCCTCAATTACGTGCAAGCAGACACAATCCTGCTGAGGCATTCGCGGTAATGAACGATTACAGAAGAGGCGATGATAAACCCTATATCTTTAGAACAACCGACTTTGGAAAAACTTGGACAAGACTTGTAGATGAAAAGAAAGTAAACGGTTATGCGCTTTGTATGATACAAGATCCGGTTGAGCCGAATTTGTTTTTTGTAGGAACTGAAAATGGTTTATGGGTGAGCTTCGACAACGGCAAAAATTTTCAGCAATTTAAAAATGGTTATCCAAGCGTATCCACCTTCGATCTTGCCATTCAGGAAAGAGAAGCTGATTTATGCATTGCAACCTTTGGCAGAAGTTTGTGGGTGCTGGATGATATAAGACCTTTGCGCAAACTCGCCTCCACAAACGGTACACCGGAAAAAACTTTGACCGTTTTCAATACACCGGAAGGCGTAATGGCCACTTTCAAAAACACGCCGGGTTACCAATGGAGCACCTGGGGAATTTGGGATGCAGAAAATAGAAAATCAGGATTGCCTGTTTCCTTTTACATCAAATCGTTCCCTCCAAAAGAAAAAAAGGATTCAGTTGGTACTGATAAAAATGAAAAGAAAGAACAAACGAAAAAAGAAGTAATTGATACCGTTACTGTAAAAATATACAACGAAGTCGACTCACTCATAAGAACGCTGAAATGGAAAGTAGACACAGGTTTCAACAGAATGACATGGAACATGGAGGAAAGAGGTCAAAGACAAATCGGAAGTGCCAAACCAAAGGAAAATGCACCTGAACCAGGAGGACCAAGAGTATTACCCGGAAAATACAAATTGATGTTATCTCTCGGCAAAGAAAAGGACAGCGCTATAGCTACAATAATTGATGATCCGAGACTTGAAGACAGAACAACCATAAGAAAAGCACAGCAATTGATGCAGAAAAGGCTTTTCAGAAGCGTAGACAGCTTAAATACTGCTATGGATAAATTGACCGACATTGAAGATGCGATTGTAAAAGTAAACGCCTTGATTAAAGATGAAAAAGGCAATGATATTGATAGTATCAACAAGCAAACTAAAAATATAGAAAAAGAAATCAAAAACATCCGTGAATTCATCAAAGGAAAAGAGCAGGAAAAACAAGGTTACGGTCAGGTTGAACAGGTAACAGTTTTGAATGTGTATTATGAAGCTCAGCAATACATCAGAAATAAAAA
>CANHMN010000016.1 GCA_947461645.1 Chitinophagaceae bacterium
AATCTAAATGCATGTTTTCTCATTGGAACTACAACCCAAGTGAAATTCCCATTTTGAAAAGTCTTTACCGAAAAATCAATATTGTCAGAAAATGAAGTGGTGATGGCAATAACCTCGTGTCCTCTAACCAATAATCCTTCAATGATATCCGATAAAAATGGAGCACCGAAATATCCTTCGGGAAGCAAAGAATCATCCTCCATGTTCAAAAGCTTGGCAGTAAAGGATTTGTGTGTTGGGGCTATTATGGCTATTTTCATTGACGTCGGTACTGATTACTTCAAATTTTCAGGATTACGAATATCATTTGTTCCAAATTCCGTTGGCTTTATGATTCACAATTTTATGGTATTGAATAGGCAACAAAACGGCATGAGGAAGCAAACAGATAACAGTTGCGAGAATTACACCCGACAAACCCATTTCCATATACTTTCCGAAAAAAACTGCAAGAGGTATATTTATTGCAGACATCACAACGATTGTATACATCTGCAATCTTATTTTTCCTGTACCATTTATAAAATAGGTGAATGGAGCATAAGCATTGTAGATTACAAAAAAAACAGCCATACTAATAGTTAGTTGAAAAGGCACATCAATACTATCACCAACCCAAATTGAATAGAACCATGGTGACAAAAAAACCATTGCTGCAACAACAATTATTCCGGATAGGCTAATGATCGTAAGATTACGCATGGTTTTCTTAATCCATTCAAAATCACCTTTAGTATAGGCATTTGTGATGGAAGACCAGAATGGTGTAAGCATGATAGATAGAATCATGTTTACAATTGAAAAATACTTGTAAGCTATATTATAAGGAACCACAGCTGCGGCACCAAAAAGCTGAGTGATGATAAAATTGTCTGTTGTAAATAAAATGACTCCTGCTATTTGTATAACAAAGAAACCCATTCCTAATCCAAAAACATCCTTAAGACAGCCGTTTTTCCAAAACTTGATATTAGGTAAATAATAATGATATTTTCCTTTGAAGGCCCAAAAGTTCAATATCATTAAAACAACAACAGGAACGACTGAAACGATGAAGCCGTATAAAAAAAGTGAACTTTTTGAAAACACATTTAAAATGCAAATGGCAATTAGTCCGGTCAATTGAATAATAAAATTGACTTTCCCCTGCATGGAATGGTGCTGATCGGCCGTATAAATCGTAGTCACCAATTTTAAAACCAGTTGAAGACAAAATAAACCAAATACAACGGGCATAAGCGAACTCAATTCCATTCCTATTTCGTCAGACACATTAAACACCCTACTCCAATCAATAAAACCATTAGCAATAACAAAAACTGTAAATAAAAGTAAACTTATTGCCAAGACGGTAAAAAAAGTAGTACTGACATAATACCGGGCTGAAACAAAATTGGATTGAGCAACCGATTCAGAAAATTTATTTCTCAGTCCGTTTCCCAGCCCAATATCAAAAAATGTGAACCACGCAACAAAAGCGTTCAAGGTAAGCCAAACACCATAATGTTCATTATCTAGGTATTTGATGGTTAGAGGAATAACCAAAAAGCCAATAACAATACTACCTCCTTTGTATAAAAAAGAAAACAAAACGTGCATCGAAATATTCCTGGTTCTGTCACTCTCGATGTTCAGTTTTTTGAATAAAGAGTTACCGATAACCTTAACTATATCAACAACTCTGTTCATGATTATTCAGGTAAAATTAAATTTTTACTTGTTTATATCTTTCGATGTTTTCGCAAAACCAATCATAAGTAATTTTAATGCCCTCTTCCAATTCTACTTTTGCTTTCCACCCTTCGTTGGCCAAACGTGATACATCCATTAGCTTTCTTGGTGTACCATCAGGTTTTGAACTGTCCCAAAAGATTTCACCCTGATGTCCGACTATACGCTGAATCAGAAGTGCCAGATCTTTGATGGCAAGGTCTTTCCCTGTTCCGATATTGTAAATATCTTCCTGCAAATCATTTTCAAAAGCAAAAACAATACCATCTGCAAGATCGTCCACAAAAATAAACTCTCTCATTGGTGTCCCAGAACCCCACAACACAACCGTCTCGTGATTGTTAGTTTTGGCATCATGAAATTTCCTGATCATAGCAGGAAGCACATGAGAAGTAAGCAAATCAAAATTATCCTCCATTCCATAGGCATTGGTAGGCATGAGTGTTATGAACTGCTTTCCATATTGTCTACGAATGGCTTGACAGGTTTTAACTCCCGCTATCTTGGCAATGGCATACCATTCATTCGTTGGCTCTAGCGATGAGGTTAATAGGTACTCTTCCTTTATGGGTATGGGAGCATGTTTGGGATAAACACAGGAACTGCCTAAAAAAATAAACTTCTTTACATCAAAGTTCAAAGAAGCATCCATTAGATGTTGCTGTATAAACAAATTGTCGCTGATGAATTGGTAAGGATAGTTATTGTTGGCAAGTATCCCACCTACTCTTGCTGCAGAATCAATAACATATTCTGGGCGCTCCTGATTGAAAAAATCGTTTACTTCAGCTTGCTTCCTCAAATCCAATTCCGTTGAGGACCTGACAACAACATTTGTATAGCCCTTTGAAATTAAATTTCTGTAAATAGCTGACCCAACAGTACCTCTATGCCCCGCCAGAAATATTTTTGATGATTTATCCATATGATTAAAAGAAATCTATTTTATTTTTTGTTCCTTCGAAAACTGAAAATCTTTTTTAAGAATGACCTTTTCTTTTTTTCCTCATCAAATCCATAACCATAACCGTAACCATATCCATAGCCATAACCTCCGTTTTGTTTTTTAACATCATTCAAAACAAGATAAAGATTACTTAGTTTTTTATCCCCATAATACTCATTAACAGTCTCCAACGACTTAAGGAGAGAAAAATTACATCTAGATAAATACAGTATGGTGTCACTGTATTTTGAGATAATTTGGGCATCAGCCACTAAACCTAATGGAGGCGTATCAATAACAATCAAATCAAACATATCAGATAATTTATCAAACATGTTGTTGGTTGAATTTGACATCAATAACTCTGCCGGATTGGGTGGTATAGGGCCTGAACTCAAAAAGTAAAGGTTATCATTCTGGTTAAGTTTGTGGATATAATCCTCAACATTACCGTTGTTGACAATAAATGTGGTGTAGCCTTTCGAGTTATCAAGATTCAGAAGTTTGGATAATTTAGGCTTTCTTAAATCCATTTCAATAAGCAAAACTTTTTTTTGTGCTCTTGCATAAATCAGTGCAAGATTGAACGAAACAAATGATTTACCCTCTCCAGAGACACTTGATGTAACCACAATCTTGGAACATTTGTTATTCCCCAAAACAAAAGTCAGGTTAGTTCGCAGTTGCCGGAATTGCTCCGATATGACAGATCGACCATCTTCATCTATTATGATACCATCATGAGAACTGTGTCCTATTTCTCCTATAATAGGGCAATCTGTCAACCTCAGTAAATCATTTTTAGAGTTCACTTTATTGTTAAACAATCTTCTGATGAATATCCAAAACATCGTAAAAACAAAGGATGCTATAACCCCAAGTAAATAAACGATTTTCTTGTTTGGGGTAAACGGCCTGTATTCAGATTTTGGCCCGTCTATGATAGTGGCATTGGAAATGTTGGATGCTTTTGAAATTGCAGCCTGTTCCTTTTGCTGAAGTAGAAACAGGTATAAAGCCTGTTTAACCTCGCGTTCCCTTGAGAAGTTGATATAAGTTCTTTCAGTAGAGGGAAGCGAAGCTATTTGTTGGTTTATTTTGGTATTTTCAGTTTCAAATTTATTTTGTGTGATAAGCAGTTCTTTCTGTTGACTTCTAAGGTTCTTTATCATATCGTCCTTCACCTTACCTAACTGCTGATCTATATTTTTTAGCAGGGGATTTCCTTCCTTTGCAGTCAACATTACTTTTTCTCTTTCAATGACAAGTGCATTGTAGCTGTTCAAGAGTGCAAGAAAAGAGGGTTGATTGTTAGACAAATAAGGAATTATTTTTTTATTGCCATCCTCAATAATTGAAATCATGTTATTTACAACGCTCAGTTGCACCTCAGCTTCCTTGGATTTGTTGTAGTAATTGTTTACGTTTTCTATTAATGCTTTGGATTGATTAGGAATATCAATTATCTTATTTCTTTCCTTGAAATTCTGAAAATCACCTTCAATGGCATTTAGATCATTTACCACGATGTCTATTCGATCAGACAAGAATTGAAGGGTGCTGTCTATGATTCTGTTTTTCTCATTGAGGTTTCTATCCATATAGGCCCCAATCAAGCTAGAAAGCAAATTTTCTCCTTTGCTGGGTATGGCGGAAATGTATTCAATGCCAATAACAGAGGTTTCCTTATTGGTTACATCTATGGTAAGGTTCGAAGATATTTCTCCTACTGTCTGATCAATATTCCTTATCATAAATGAATAGGCTTTTTGATCAAACCTCAAACCTTTCTTTTGGAGAATAAAATCTCCCTTGTCATTTCGAATACGCTCGCCAAAAACATATTTACGGGGACTGGGGTCATTTTCTTTTGTCAGTAAAAAAGAATTGTCATCATCTGAGATTAAAACCTTGTAGCTGGCTGGACGAATGGAATCCAATTCAGAAAGATATTCAACTTCGAAAGGCATGTCATGAAACAACTCAATATCATTCACCAATCCTGTACGATAGTATTGAATGTAGTATTTGTTGTTTTTAACAATGTTGTAGAGCAATGTGTTTGTCTCTAGGATTTCTACCTCATTGGCAACATTATTTTTGACGCCAAAGAGATCACCGAAATCTTTTATCAGCCCTGAACCTAAAAGTGAACTGGGTCCCGAGTTCTTTTTCTCATCCTGAACAAGAACTTTAGCGTGAATTTTAAACTTAGGGGTTGTATACCTTAAAAAAAGGAAGGAGGAAAAAAGCAAAAGAATCAATACGATCACAAAAAAAGTAAAATTCTCCTTGAATTGATCGACAAGTCTTTTAATGTCCAAAACATTATCAGGCATGTCGTCGATGTCAAACTTTTTTTTATTATCGTATTCAAATGTTTTCAACCGAGCAGAATTAATTGATTCTAGTAAACAATATAACCAACAAGGATAAAAATGAAGTGGCGATAGTGATGTATTTTGCCTGCATCAAATCAGATCCTGAAACTTTGGTCTTGTTTGGTTCCACGTAAATAATATCATTAGGACGTAAATAGAAGTAGGGCGAGGAAAAGATCTCTTTTGAATTGAGATTGATTCTTACCGCAACCTTACTTTTGTTATCATCCTCTCCTTGCCTTATCAACAAAATGTTCGTTCGCTTACCGAAGACAGTTAAATCACCTGCCATGCCAATTGCCTCCAAAAGGGTAATACGTTCATTGGGAACAATGAAATTAGAAGGCTTGTTCACTTCCCCAATAACAGTGACCTGAAAATTGGCAAAACGAACATCAACCGTAGCATCCTTGAAAAAGTTTTCTGTCATTTTTTTAATTAAAATCCTTGTCTCTGCGGTAGTTAATCCAGAAATTTTTATTTTACCGATAATAGGTATTTCAACTTCACCGCTATCATCTACCAAATATCCGCTGCTGTTGTTTAATGAACTTCCAGCATTTGCGTTTGAATTATTGGCCATTGAAAAGGAGGAAATATTTCCTGAATTCAACAACTTACTTAAGCCTGGATCTATAGTTTGAATGGAAATAAAAATCAAATCGTCTTTCTTTATTTTCGGACTTTTATATTCGGCCAATTGAAGTGATACTTGTGACGCTGTGTCACTTATATCTCTGAAATAAGCTATTTTTTTGTAATCAACACAAGATGAAAACATCAAAAAAAACAAGGAAGAAAATACAAGAATAAATCCAAGAGATCTGGAAGTATAATCCTCTGACTTTATTGTTTTATTTGCTTGTTTAAAAAATATTTTCATCCGTTAAAATTGATTGATTCGTGTTAAATACCAGAATCTAAACTCTTTAAAATTTCTTTAAAGAACCTACCTCGTTTAGACAAGGAATAAATTAATCAAAAGAAATGTCTTGATAAACAAGCGATATTCCAAACTGAGAGATGGAATAATATTTTTTGTTTATAGGGAACTCATAACTGAATCTTGTTGTCAACTCAGGAATCAATGAAACACCGACAACGGCTGTCATTGATTTGGCAGACCTTAAAAACATACCCAAGGAATATTGTGTTCCAACTCCAAGCCTCTCCCAATTTAATCCGTAAAGGGTTTCATGGATTTGCAAGGAATCTGTTTTTGAAACTGGAGCATACCTAACAAATAAACCTTCTTGCCAAGAAATCTGCTGAAGTTTTACAGCATTCATTTCATTAATGTTGAACCTTAAAGAAGAATTAAGGGTGAGTCTAAATCTCTTTCTCACACCGGTTCCCGCAGACAAAATATCATCATCAGGGTGTGAAAGATTGAAAATAGCGACACCAGTTTCAAAGTCAAAAAGAGGTCCTGAGTGTTTATAATTAACCCCAGCGTTGAGATTTATGTAGTTTTTTTTGTAAAGATTTGAATCTATTGATGCAAAATCTCTTTGAATATTAAAAGCCCTTACATCTAGTATAGGATCATAGTTACCCTTTGACTTTTGAAAAGAACCACTTATGAAAGAGGCTTGTGCACCAATACGCAACAGATGCTCATTGCTTTCGTTAAAATTAATAGCTTTTACTAAAGACAAACCTACGTAGGTACCAGACATTGCAAATTTGCTAGAACCACTTGTCATGGCATTTAAACCAAATGCCCATTTTGAACCTTCTCCTAAATTAAATTCAGCACTAAAATTTGAACAACTGTTTGTCAAACTATCTTTACGCATCTGATTGTAAAATCCCCCAACACGTATTTTACCATTGTAATTTCCAGTATTGGCCGGATTTAACAATAATGGCATTTGCTGGTATTGAGAAATTCTAGGATCTTGAGCATTAGCTATACTAACACTGGAAAGTAGGATTATTGATATTAAAAATACCCTTAACATAAATAGACGATTTTTACAAAGTTAATGATTTTGTACTGCATATTACATTCCAAGCATTTGAAAATTAATATAATTTGATTCCCTTATTCGTTTACAGTTTTACAACAATGACAATTTGTCGCCTTTGCCTTATTTTGTTTAATTTTGCATACCCGCTTTCATCATTTAGCCAAAAAGAAAAAATTCAAAATGCCCGATTCGGAAAAAAATATTGAGTTATTGTTTAACGAAAAGAATCCTTATGCTTTTAATGGCGAGGCATTTCAAACTTTATCAAATATTAATAAAAGTTCATTTTCGAAGCATTTTTATGTTGAAAGCTATGGATGTGCCATGAATTTTGCCGATAGTGAGGTAGTAGCTTCTATTTTACTCAAAGAAAACATAGGTTGTACCACACAACCTAATGAAGCAGACATCATCCTGATCAACACCTGTTCAATCAGAGAAAAAGCTGAAGAGAAAATAAGAAAACGACTCACAGAATTTAAATGCCTAAAAAAACAAAAACCAGAACTCATCATAGGCATTTTAGGCTGTATGGCTGAAAGATTAAAAGGCAATCTCCTGGAAGAAGAAAAACTAGTTGATATCGTTGTTGGACCAGATGCATACAGAACTCTTCCTCAGCTTATCTCCGAGGCCGAAACAGGCCAAAAAGGAGTTAATGTTTTGCTCAGCAGAGATGAAACATATGCCGACATCTCCCCCATCAGACTCAACAGCAACGGCATAAATGCTTTTGTTAGTATTATGAGAGGTTGTAACAACATGTGCAGTTTTTGCGTAGTGCCTTTTACCAGAGGCAGAGAAAGAAGCAGAAGCGCTGAAAGCATAGTTGCCGAGTGTGAAGCTTTGTTCCATGATGGCTACAGAGAAGTCACTCTCCTCGGACAAAACGTAGACAGCTACCATTGGAAAGATGAAATCAACAACTCAGAGGTTTCCTTCGCTCAATTGATGGAAATGGTTGCAAAAATTTCTCCCTTGCTCAGAGTAAGGTTTTCCACATCACACCCAAAAGATATTACGGACGAAGTGCTTCACACCATTCTCAAATACGATAACATCTGCAATTACATTCATCTTCCGGCTCAAAGTGGCAGCAGCAGAGTGCTTGAAATGATGAACAGAACATATGACCGTGATTGGTACCTCCAAAAATTCAACAGGATAAAAGAAATCATACCCGATTGTGGCGTTTCTACAGACATGATCACAGGATTTTGCAGTGAAACTGAGGAAGACCATAAAGACTCCATGAGTTTAATGGAATACTGCAAATTCGATCTGGCCTACATGTATTTTTATTCAGAAAGACCCGGCACTCTTGCAGCAAGAAAATATCCAGATGACGTTCCCCTGGAAACAAAGAAAAGAAGACTGAAAGAAATGGTGGAGCTTCATCGTATTCATTCCCTGGAAAGTATGCAAAAAGAAGTTGGTAAAACTTTTCGTGTATTGATTGAAGGGACCTCCAAAAAAAATGATGACGAATTTTATGGACGAAACGACCAAAACAAGGTTGTCGTTTTTCCTAAAGGAAATCTAAATCCCGGAGAATACGTTAATGTTCAGGTTACCGATTGTACCGCTGGTACACTGATTGGAACACCCCTAATGTAGATAATATGGAATTGCAGTTACTTAAAAACAGATTTGGCATTATCGGCAATGCACCGGCGCTCAACCACGCGTTGAACGTAGCTGCGCAAGTAGCCAATACAGATTTGAGCGTTTTAATAAATGGGGAAAGTGGTGTGGGTAAAGAAGTATTTTCTCAAATCATTCATGCACTCTCCTCCAGAAAACACAATTCTTTTATAGCAGTTAACTGCGGGGCAATACCTGAAGGAACCATTGATTCCGAACTTTTTGGACACGAAAAAGGATCCTTCACCGGCGCAGTGGAAAACAGAAAAGGTTATTTTGAAACTGTAAACGGGGGGACTATTTTTCTAGATGAAATTGGAGAAATGCCTCTTGGTACCCAAGCCAGACTGTTACGTGTACTCGAAACCGGAGAATACATCCGTGTTGGTAGCAGCAAAGTTCAAAAAACAGATGTTAGGGTTATTGCAGCAACCAATAAAGACCTGCTAGAATTTACCCATAAAGGGAAATTCAGAGAGGACTTATATTACCGACTAAACACCGTTCCAATAAGGGTTCCAGCATTGAGAGACCGCAAAGATGACATCATTCTTCTCTTCAGAAAATTCGCAACAGATTTTGCAGAAAAATACAAGACAACGCCTGTTCAACTTAGTGATGAAGCAAAAACTATGATGACCCAATACCCATGGCCTGGCAATGTAAGGGAACTTAAAAATATTGCAGAACAAATTTCTGTGCTCAGTAAAAACAAACAAATAGATGCTACTGCGCTTGATGGTTTCCTTCCAGAAATGCACAACAACAAGTTGCCGGCATTAAGTACCGGTCCGGGTGCAGTGAGCCAGGCCGAATTCGCCAACGAAAGGGAAATACTTTACAAACTCTTTTTTGATATGAAGAAGGATGTGAACGAACTTAAAAAAATGTTTTTTGAAATCGTTCAACATCCAGGCATGAATTCGCATGTTCCTGTTTATACCGGACCGAACTACCAGGAAATAAACCAGGATCATCCAAGTGAAGAAACAACAACAATTTCCAAAAGCAATTTGGCTACCCCTGTGGCACCTCTGCTCATCAGAAAAGAACAAAACACTTCAGAGATTTCTGTTCATGAAGATGTTGAAGAATCTTTGAGTATAATAGATAAAGAGAAAGAACTCATAGTAAAAGCACTGAAAAAACATAGAGGAAAAAGAAAAGATGCCGCACTTGATCTTGGCATAAGCGAAAGAACTTTATACAGAAAATTAAAGGAATACGATATTGAACATTTATAGTTTCAAGGCAATTTTTATTATGCTGCATAAATACAAAAACGCAACTACATTCACTTTCTTTTGGATAGCTGTTTTCCTGATGCTCTCAGGCTTGATGTCTGCCACATGCAACTATTCATTCAAAGACACCTCCCCCATTCCTACTGAAGTAAAAAATTTCAGGGTGAATTATTTAGAAAACAAAGCTGGATATGTTAATACACAACTTAGTCCGCAACTAACCGAAAAGCTAAAGCAAAAAATAATTGGCACCACCAGACTCAAACAAACCAACAATGAAGATGCCGACTACGATATCAGCGGTTATGTTTCTGCTTACAATCTTTCAACTATAAGTATCAGTGGGTCCAATTCATCAGGAAACAGACTAACGGTAGGATTTCACTTGGTGTTTAAAAACAGGCTTGATGATAAAAAAAATTTCGAGGCGGAACTTTCCCGAGCATTTGACTTCGATGCTGGTCTTAGCTTAAGCCAGGCAGAATCTTCTTTAAACGACGAAATCGTAAAAAACATCACGGATGAAATCTTCAATAAGATTTTTTCCAATTGGTAAGCAAATTCATTCAAAGCAACTGATTCTAAGATTACTTTCCTAATTTTATTCCATTGTAATAGTAAAGCTAAAATGCACAAGGATAAATCCATAGAAAATATATTACCCGGATTAGCATATAACCCTACTGAGCTTAAGGAGCAGTCGGAAAAATTCCCCTATTTTGGGTTGCTCCATTATTATTTGCTTCAAAAAATTGATCAATCTAGCGAGGACTTCCCAAAAGTCGCTCAAAAAACAGCACTTCATTTGAAAGAACCCTATCGTTTGCAATGTCTTGTTTCTGACGACAGTAACCTTCCAAACCTAGACTTTTCACCAACCCATTCTATTGATAAAAGTGTTGACGAAAATGCTACTTCTGCAGGCACTCCCAATGAACCAATTGGGGAATCTTCTTCTGATGAAATGCTCTTCGAACCGTTGCATGCCTCAGACTATTTTGCATCGCAGGGCATCAAACTTTCCGAAGAAGTTAATGAAAATGATAAATTGAGCAAACAGTTGAAAAGTTTTACCGCTTGGCTCAAAACCATGAAAAAGGTTAATATTGAAAAATTGGCGGAGCTATCTCAACCCTTGGATCACAGGGTTGAACAAATGGCTGAAAAAAGCAATTTAATTGCTGAAGTTCTAACCGAATCAATGGCTGAAGTTTACCTTAGTCAGGGGAAAACCCAAAAAGCAATAGAAACTTATCAAAAATTAAGTTTGCAAAATCCTTCTAAAAGTGCTTACTTTGCAGACCTTATACAAAAAATTAAAGTGAAATAAAATGTTAGTATTATTCGGAATCTTGATCATTATCGCATCTGTAATTCTTGGATTTATCGTTCTTATACAAAACCCAAAAGGTGGTGGTTTATCCGGCACTTTCGGTGGTGTAAGCAACCAATTCATGGGTGTAAAACAAACTACTGATGTGTTGGAAAAAGGAACTTGGATTTTTGCAGCAGCAGTTGGTTTGCTGTGTTTGGTATCTCCAGCCTTTATTCCAAAGGATGGAAGTAACCAAGGAGATGATTTGATTAATAAAATGTCAACTACTCCTCAACAAAAAGCTACAGCTCCGGCACCTGCAGCAGCACCTGCCAACACTGCACCAATGCCTACTACAGCTCCTGCTGCACCAGCTTCAAATCAGTAACAACAATTTTTTATAATACCACCCGCAGTTTCCACATTGCGGGTTTTTTTATTTTAAATTGCGAGTCCTATTCCTGAATACAATGAAAAGAATTTTGCGCCCATTAATTGGTTTATTACTATTGTTTGGAATTTTTTCCGCTTATATTTTATTCTCTCCGCTCTCTGGTTCAAATGAAAAAAAATATTTTTTTGTTAAGACAGGCAGCAATTTCAAAGACGTTCAAAATGAAATAGTAAACCAAGAGATCCTTTCCTCCACATTTTATTTTGATATCATTTGCAAGCTTATAAATTATCCCGGTAAAATAAACCCAGGCAGATTTGAAATAACACAAAGCACCACCCTGTTTGGTCTCATCAGAAAACTAAAATCCGGACAACAAAAGGAAGTAAGATTGGTCATCAATAAATTGAGAACAAAAGAAGACCTTGCCAGCAAAATTGGTCGACAATTTGAAGCAGATTCTATTGAGGCCATTCATTTCATGTACAACAATGACTCCCTTAAAAAATACAAAATCGACACCAACACCATGATGTGTCTTGTAATACCAAACTCATACCTTTTTTGGTGGAATGGTTCGTTTGATAAAATTATTTACAGACTTAAATCACAACATGATTTATTTTGGGAAGGTAAAAGAACGGAAAAAGCCAAAAAGCTTGGCTTATCCACAAACGAAGTTTATACATTGGCAAGCATTGTAGAAGAGGAAACAAATGCAACTGCTGATAAGGGTAAAGTGGCCAGCGTTTATCTTAATCGTCTCAAAAAAGGCATGAAGCTTGAAGCAGATCCTACAGTAAAATTTGCTATGCGAAATTTCGAATTAAAGAGAATTTTACACGGACACCTAACCTATCCTTCACCTTACAATACTTATTTAAACAAAGGTTTGCCTCCGGGGCCAATTTGTACACCATCCATTAGCACCATTGATGCTGTGTTGAATGCTCCAACAACAGATTTCCTCTTTTTTGTTGCAAAGCCTGACCTTAATGGCTTATCCAATTTTTCAGCAGATTACAACACGCACCTAAAGTATGCAAAATTATACCAAGATGCTTTGGACAAACTATTTGGAAAAACGTCTGACTAATATTATACAAGCGTGAAAAAAATTGAAAGAATAATCTTAACCAAAACACCGCTTGCCTATGTGGTTAACAAGAGCAAGCAAATTTACCCGCCAGGGTTTGAAGGTGTTCCACTATATGATGTGATTCGTTTTTTTTACAAACAAATTAAAGTCCATGGTTTATCGGAAAGAGCATCGGCTATTTCGTACAACTTTATTATGGCTATTCCACCTTCATTGCTTTTTATTTTCACTTTGATTCCTAATCTTCCCTTCATATCCAAAAGAACAATACAGGTTCAGTTGCACAGAATTATTTTAGATATCATTCCATCCAAAACATACAATACAGAGCTGATAAGGTTTGTAGATTCTTTTATTTACGAAAGCAAGATTGCTGTTTTATCTTTCGGTTTATTGCTTTCCCTGTTTTTTGCTTCCAGTGCCATGATGGGATTGATGCGTTCATTCAACAAAAAAAACTACATAGGATTTGAAAAAAGAATAGGTATTGCAACAAGATGGATGGCCATCAAACTTACCATTTTAATCTTTGGATTATTCTTTGCTTATTTCATATTGATGATTTCGCAAGGTGCAATTTTGAAGTGGCTGATTACAGCCCCAGGGCTGAGAGACATCATTTCCAACATCAGATGGATATTGATCGTTTTTTTGTTGTTTTTTGCCATTGGTTTTATCTTCAAATATGCCCCATCAGTGGAAAAAAGATGGAAACTTAATTCGCCGGGCACAATTACCACCACGCTGCTGTGTATCTTATCTTCTTTAGGCTTTTCCTATTTTGTAAACCATTTCGCTCGCTACAATGTGTTGTATGGTTCAATAGGAACCATCATGATGGTGATGGCTTTGATTTACATCAACTCTTTGTCTATCCTTATTGGCTTTGAACTGAATGTGAGCATCAACTCCCTTAAAATAATCGCGAATCAGAGAAATCATGAGGAAAAACAGAAAAGAGCAGATGGCACAACAAATTGAAACCCCAAATTTAATGTGCTTCCTTTGGTCAATCAGACGATTAAAAGTATTTTTGCCTAAATTTAAAACCAGATAAACATGAATTACGATGTAATAGTATTGGGTAGTGGACCGGGCGGTTATCCCGCTGCTATCAGAGCCAGTCAGCTTGGAAAAAAAGTGGCAATCGTAGAAAGAGAAAGTCTTGGTGGCATTTGCCTGAATTGGGGATGCATACCAACAAAAGCTTTATTGAAAAGTGCACAGGTTTATGAATATACCAAACATGCTGCTGATTATGGCATTACCATAGACAAAGCAACTGCTGATTTTGTTAATGTAATTAAACGCAGTAGAGGTGTGGCTGATAAAATGAGCAAGGGTATTCAGTTTTTGATGAAGAAAAACAAGATTGAGGTTATCATGGGTAATGGTAAGTTGCTTTCTGCTAACAAGCTAGAAGTGACTGCTGCAGACAACACAAAACAAATACTTGAAGCAAAAAATATCATCATTGCTACTGGCGGAAGAGCAAGACAATTACCATCCATGCCTATTGATGGCAAAAAAATAATCGGCTACCGCGAAGCCATGTCGTTGCCTACTCAACCTAAAAGTATTATTATATGCGGCAGTGGAGCAATAGGCAGTGAATTCGCCTACTTCTACAACAGCATGGGAACTCAAGTAACCATTGTTGAATTCTTGCCAAAAATTCTTCCTGTTGAAGATGATGACATCAGCAAGGAAATGGAAAAGCAATTCAAAAAGCAAGGAATGACCATCATGACCAGCAGCGAGGTTACGAAAGTAGATACTTCTGGCGCAGGTGTGAAAGCTACTGTAAAAACAGCTAATGGCGATGTCGTTCTTGAAGCAGATATTTTGTTAAGCGCAGTTGGTGTTGTTGCCAATATCGAAAACATCGGCTTGGAATCACTTGGTGTAAAAACCGATAAAGGAAAAGTCATTGTTGATGCCAACCAACAAACAAATATATCAGGCTTATACGCTATTGGAGATTGCACTCCCGGACAGGCTTTGGCTCACGTAGCAGCTAAAGAAGGGATTAATGCTGCTGAGCATTTGAGTGGACACAAACCTGAAGCGATGGACTACAACAACATTCCAGGCTGTACCTATACTACACCTGAAGTAGCATCTGTAGGTTACACCGAAAAAGCAGCAAAAGAAGCGGGCTATGAAATTAAAATTGGTAAGTTCCCCTTTGTGGCCAGTGGAAAAGCTGTTGCCGGCGGAAATACTGATGGCTTCATTAAAGTTATCTACGATGCCAAATATGGTGAATTCCTTGGTTGCCATATGATAGGAAACAACGTAACAGAAATG